>SIRV01000046.1 GCA_004366195.1 Actinomycetota bacterium | reverse complement strand
CGCTGGGGCGTCCGGAACTCCACCCGCATCCGCTCGCCCTCGGCCTCGATGACCGCGGGCACGTCCTCGCCCCGGTACCGGATCCGGACCTCCGCCTCGAAGGGCCCCGCCGACGGCGGCTCCCCCCCCACCCAGGACACCCGGTCGGCGAGGAGCCCGCGCCGCGCGAGGAGCTCGCCGGGACCCACCACGACCCGGTTCGCCGCGGCGTCCACCTCGAGCACGTACATCGGACGAGGCCCCGAGACGCCGAGGCCGCGGCGCTGCCCCACCGTGTACCGGGCGGCGCCCGCGTGGCGACCGAGCACCCGGCCCTCGGGGTCCACGATCTCGCCCTCCCGCAGGAGCTGCGGGGCCACCGCCCGCAGGAACGCGCCGGCGTCGCCGCTCGGCGCGAAGCAGAGCTCCTGCGAGTCCGGCTTCCCCGCCACGGGCAGGCCGAACCGCTCGGCGAGGGCGCGGGTCTCGGCCTTCGTGAGGCCGCCGACGGGGAACACCGAGCGCGCGAGCTGGGCCTGGCCGAGCATGTGCAGCATGTACGACTGGTCCTTCGCCGGATCCAAGCCCCGGAGCAGGCGCCACCGGCCGTCCGGACCGCGCTCGGTCCGCACGTAGTGGCCGGTCGCCACGAGATCGGCGCCGCGCTCCTCGGCCAGCCGCAGGAACGCGCCGAACTTGATCTCGGCGTTGCAGCGGGCGCAGGGGTTCGGGGTCCGCCCGGCGGCGTGCTCGGCCACGAAGTCGTCGATCACGTGCTCGTCGAACTCGAGGGTCATGTCCACGACCTCGAAGGGGAACCCGACCAGGCGCGCCACCGCCTCGGCGTCGGCCCGCGCCCGCGGACCGCAGCAACCGTGGTCGAGCCCGTCCAGGTGCGCGAGGCGCAGGTGGCAGCCCACCACCTCGTACCCCTGCTCATGGAGCAGGCAGGCCGAGACGGAGGAGTCCACGCCCCCCGACATCGCGACGAGGACCGTTCCGCGGGATGCCATCACCCTCCGATGCTACGGCCTCGGCCGACCCGCGACGCCGTCGGTATCCTTGGCGCCGACCCGGACGAGAGGGGTACCGATGGACGTGGTGGTGCTCGTGAAGTACGTGCCCGACCCCACGGGCACGCCGAAGCTCGGCGAGGACTTCCTCGTCGTCCGCGAGGGCACCGACGGGACGCTCGACCCCGGCGACGAGTACGCCGTCGAGGCCGGGCTGCGGACCGTCGAGGCCCACGGCGGCGAGGTGACCCTCGTCTCGATGGGGCCGGAGGTCGCGATGAGCGCGATCCGCAAGGGCCTCTCGATGGGCGCCCACCGGGGAGTGCTCGTCACCGACCCCGCGCTGCGCGGCGCCGACGCGCTCGCGACGGCCCGGGTCCTCGCCGCCGCCGTCTCCCGGCGGCCCTTCGACGTGATCTTCACCGGCTCGGAGTCCACCGACGGCTACACGGGAACCGTCCCGATGGCCGTCGCCGGGCTCCTCGGCATCCCCGCCCTGACCTTCGCGCGGAAGGTCGAGGTGGGCGAGGGCGCGGTGCGGATCGAGCGGCAGACCGACCTCGGCTACGACGTGATCGAGGCCCCCATCCCGGCGCTCGTGAGCGTCACGGCGAGCGCCGCCGAGCCCCGGTACGCGACGCTGAAGGGCATCATGGCCGCGAAGTCCAAGCCGGTCGAGCAGCTCTCCCTGGCCGATCTGGGCCTGGACCCCGCGACGGTGGCCCCGACGCAGCGGGTGCTCGGCATCACGCCCGCCCCCTCCAAGGGCGCCGGCGAGATCGTGCAGGACGGGGACGGCGCGGTCGCGCGGATCGTGGACCTCCTCGTCGAGGCGAAGGTGATCTGAGATGGGCGCGGTGTGGGTCTACGCTGAGCTCGGGCCGGACGGGCCGCTCCCCTCGGCCCTGGAGCTACTCACGAAGGCTCGGGCGCTCTCGGACGAGGTCGCGGCCGTCGCGCTCGGCCCGGGGGCCGGTGCCGCCGCCGAGACCCTCGGCGAGTACGGGGCGGGGACGGTGTACGCGGGCGAGGACCCGGCGTTCGCCGAGGTGGTGGGCCAGGCCGCGGCCCACGCCCTGGCGGGTCTCGTCGTCGAGCACCATCCCTCCCTGATCCTGTTCCCCTCCTCGCAGGAGGGCCGGGACGTGGCCGGTCGCCTGCAGGCCGCCCTCGGCTCCACGCTCCTCAGCAACGCCACGGACGTCGTCGCCCTCGACCGGGCCGTCACCCAGATCTTCGGGGACACGCAGATCGTGGAGGTGGCCCTGGAGGGACCCGAGCCGCGGCTCGTGCTCATGCGGCCCAAGGTCGTCGCCGCCGAGCCCAGCGGCGGCCGGGCCGCGGTGCGCCCCGTCGAGCTCGCGCTCCCGGCCGACCTGCCCCTCGCTCGTCGTGTCGAGCGGCACGCCGAGGCGGCGAGCGGCCCGAAGCTCGAGGAGGCCCGGGTCGTGGTCTCCGGCGGTCGGGGGATGCAGGACCCCTCGAACCTCGCCCTCCTCGACCGCCTGGCCAAGGCCATCGGCAACGCGGCCGTGGGCGCCACCCGCGCCATCGTCGACGCGGGCTGGGTCCCGTACCACTACCAGGTCGGCCAGACCGGCAAGACCGTCAAGCCCGACGTCTACCTGGCCTTCGGCATCAGCGGGGCCACCCAGCACGTGGTCGGCATGAAGGGCTCCAAGCGGATCGTGGCGGTGAACAAGGACCCCGACGCACCGATCTTCTCCCTCGCCGACCTGGGCGTCGTGGGCGATGCGCTGGCGATCCTGCCGAAGCTGATCGAGGAGGTCGAGCGCCGGAAGTCGGCCGGCTGACGGGCTGGACGCCCGACGCTCCGCGCGGGAGGCTGGCGGCGTGATCGCCGCGCGGTTCGACGACCTCACCCCGGGGGCCGAGCGCCGCCTCGAGCTCGTCCGCCCCGTGGGCACCCTCGAGGCCCGCGCGCCCGACCAGGTCGTCGAGGTGCTCGCCGAGGCCCAGGCGGCCGCCGCCCGGGGGCTCTGGGTCGCCGGGTTCGTCGCGCGCGCGGCCGCGCCCGGGCTCGACCCCGCGCTCGCGGTGCGGCGGCCAGGGCCGGCCGACCCCTTCCCCGACCTCCCGCTCGCCTGGTTCGGCCTGTTCGCGGAGGCCCGTGAGCCCGAACCGCTGCGGCCCCCCGAGGAGGTCCCGGAGCCGCTGACCTGGCGCCCCTCCGTCGACCGGAGCGCCTACGACACGGCGGTCGCCCGCATCCGCGAGGCGATCGCCGCCGGCGACACCTACCAGGTCAACCACACGTTCCGCCTCCGCGCGAGGCTCGACCGTGAGGCCCGCGAGCTGTACCGCGACCTCGCGCTGGCGCAGCGCGGAGCCTACGCCGCCTACCTGCGCGCCGGCCGGTACCGCATCTGCTCCGCCTCGCCCGAGCTGTTCTTCCGGCTGGACGGGAGCCGCATCACGACGCGTCCGATGAAGGGGACGGCGCCGCGAGGGCGATGGCTGGAGGAGGACGAGGAGGCGGCGCGCCGGCTCCTCGCGTCGGCCAAGGACCGCGCCGAGAACGCGATGATCGTGGATCTGCTCCGCAACGACCTCGGCCGTATCGCGGTCCCCGGCGGCGTCGGCTGGGAGCAGCTGTTCCGGGTCGAGCGCTACGAGACCGTCTGGCAGCTCACCTCCACGATCACCGCGGAGCTCCGCGCCGGGGTCGGCCTGCCCGAGATCTTCCGGGCGCTGTTCCCGAGCGGCTCGGTGACGGGCGCGCCGAAGGTCTCGACGATGCGGCTCATCGCCGAGCTCGAGGACTCCCCGCGGGGGGTGTACTGCGGCACCGTCGGCTACCTCGCCCCGCCGAGCGCCGGCGAGCCCGGCGCCCGCTTCAACGTCGCCATCCGCACGCTCGTCCTGGACGCCGAGACCGGGCTCGCCGAGTACGGGGTGGGAGGCGGCATCACCTTCGACTCGTCCGTCTCCGCCGAGTACGAGGAGGCCCTGGCGAAGGCGCGCGTCCTCGGGCCCCGTCCCTCGTTCGCGCTCCTCGAGACCCTGCGGTTCGAACCGGAGAGGGGCTTCGCCGACCTCGCCGAGCACCTCGAGCGCCTGGCGGCCTCCGCCGCCTACTTCGGCTTCCCGTTCCGGCGCGACGCGGCCCTCGAGGCGCTCGACCGGGCCGTCGGCGAAGAGCCCGCGCGCGTGCGGCTCCTGCTGGAGCGCGACGGCACCTGCTCGGCGGAGCCGGGACCGCTCCCGCCCACGCACCCCGAGCCCGTCCGCGTGGCCCTGGACGAGGAGCCGGTCGACCCGGCCGACGTGTGGCTGTACCACAAGACCACCCGGCGCGAGCCCTACGAGCGGCGGCGGCGGCGGCGACCCGACGTCGAGGACGTCGTGCTCACGAACACGCTCGGCGAGGTGACGGAGACCACCATCGCCAACCTCGCCGTCCGCCTCGGCGGCGCATGGGTCACCCCACCCCGCGAAGCCGGCCTGCTCGCGGGAACGCTGCGCGAGCGGCTCCTCCGAGAGGGCCGGCTGCGCGAGCGTCGCGTGCGGATCGAGGAGGTGCGCGCCGCCGAGGCCCTCGCGCTCGTCAGCTCCGTCCGGGGTTGGCGAGCGGCCGTCCTCGTCCCCTGACCGGCCTCAGGGCGGGGATGTCTCCTCGTCCGGCCAGACGAACGGTCGCATCCTGTCGCCATCGATCGGACACGCGCAGAGCGGGCAGCGTGGCGGGTCCTCGTACACGAGCACGGCCCGCTCGCAGTACGGGCAGTCGGCCTCCCGCATCTCGGGCGGACCGGCGACGTCGTTCGGCATGATCCGCGGGCCGCGGGTCGGGGGGAGCGGCCTCGCTCCCCGTTGTCGGCCCGTCCGCCCCTCCCCTTGATGCGGCCCTTGGTCGTAAGACGGAGGCCCTCCCGACGCGGGAGGGCCTCCGTGAGGCTGCGAGGGGCTCAACCGCTCACGCAGCCTGCATCTCCTTGCGGCTGCGGCGCTTGCCCCGAGCGACGTACGTGTGCACGGGCTCGTGCTGCCAGCAGTAGTTCCACTTGTTGTAGATCGAGAGCCGGGTGTCGCACCCCTCGGCCGCGCACACGCGGCCCGACCCGTAGGTCCGATTCGCGCGCGGGAGCTCTCGGACGCGCGACCCGCGATACATGGACTCCGAAGCCATGCCTCACTCCTTGGGTCCCCACCGCTCCGCCTCACGCGGAGCTATCCCTTATTCGAACCATCCGGAGGCCCGGTTCGTTCCCGACCGCGACCATCGGGTTACGTGGGAGCGGTCGGCCCGGCGATCAGGCTTCGTCCAGACGCTCCAGCAGCGCCTCGGTCGGGCTCGTGAGCTGGACCACGCGAGGCGTGAAGCCGAGACCCTCCCAGAAGGCCATCGCGCCCCGGTTCGGGGCGAAGGTCTTCAGCTCGACCCAATCGATCCCCCGCTCCTTGGCGAACCGGGCGGCCTCGCGCACCAGGGCCCGACCGACCCCGCGCCCACGGTACCCGGCCCGGACCACGACCCCGGAGAGCTCCAGCGCCCGCTCGTCCGAGAACCGCGAGGGCATCTGGGTCTCGCCGTAGGCCATCCCCACGACCTCCCCCTCGTCGTCCTCCGCGACGAGGACGATCGCATCCGGCGTGCTCATCGCCTCCCGGTATTTGCGGCCCACCTCGTCGTAGAAGCCGGGGCGGGGCGTGAACACCCGCCAGTCGGCCTGCATCCGGTCGAGCTCCTGGAACAGGGCCACGAGGGACGGCACGTCTTCCGGGGTCGCCCGTCTGACCTTCACGCCTACCTCCCCTCGAACCTCGGCTCGCGCTTCTCCAGGAACGCCCGCATGCCCTCCGCCTTGTCCCGGGTCTCGAACAGACGCAGGAACTCGCGCCGCTCGACCGCCAGGCCCTCGTCGAGGCCGGCGGCCGCCGCCCGCAGCGCCGCCTTGGCCGCCCCGATGGCGCGGGTCGGCCCACGCGCCCATCCCTCGGCCTCCGCCAGAGCGGCCGGGTAGACCTCCTCCGGCGGAACGACCCGGTCCACCAGCCCGAGCCGCAGGGCCTCCTCTGCCGGCACGTGTCGGCCCGAGTAGATCAGCTCCCTGGCCACCCGGAGGCCGACGAGCCGCGGCAGCCGCTGGGTGCCCCCCGCCCCGGGGATGATGCCGAGCCGGATCTCGGGGAGGCCGACCTTGGCGTCGGCACCGGCGATCCGGACGTCGCACGCGAGCGCGAGCTCGTAGCCGCCGCCGAGGGCGTACCGGCTGATCGCCGCGAGGACGGGTTTCGGCACCGCCTCGAGCTCACGGCAGGCCCCCTCGAGCGCCGCGACCTGCGGCTCCACCTCGGCGGGCCCCTGCTCGGCCATCTCGGCGATGTCCGCGCCGGCCGCGAAGATGCGCTCACCGCCCCAGAGCACCACCGCGCGGACGGCCGGGTCCCCCGCCACCGCCCGAGCGGCCTCCTGCAGCTCGAGCGACACCGGACGGCTGAGCGCGTTCGCCGGCGGACGGTCGAGCCGGATCGTGGCGACCGCCCCTGCCACCTCCACGCGCACGAACTCCCCGCGCATGCCCATATCTTTCCAGACCGCAGGGCAGGGCCGAGAGGCTCGGCTCATCGCGGGGAACGGCAGGCGCATCTGCTTTGCAGATGCAAGGGTTTGCTACACTCTGGTCGTGGCGACCACCGACGCGCTCGTGGAGGACGTCATCGAGATCCTCCGCCGCCGCGGCCTGCGGATGACGCCCCAACGCCGCGCCATCGTGGCCGAGATCATGCGAACCCAGGGCCACATCTCGCCCACCGCGCTCACCCGGAAGGTCCAGGACACCATGCCCGGGGTCAACGCGTCCACCGTGTACCGGACGCTCGCGCTCCTCGAGGAGGCGGGCGTCCTCGCCCACGCCCACCTGGAGTCGGGCGCCGAGTACCACCGGGTGGAGGAGGCCGGGCACGTGCACCTCTCCTGCTCGAGATGCGGCGCCGAGGACGACCTGTCCCTGGAGGAAGCGGCGGCCCTGTCCCAGCTCATCGAGCAGCACCGCGGGTTCCTGCCGGACCTCACGCACTTCGCCATCAGCGGCCTCTGCGCCGACTGCCGGCGAGAGGCGGAGGGCTAGGCCGTGTCGAGCTCCCGGACGGCGGCCGGGAAGAACCCGTAGGGCAGCTCCAGCCGGTTGGCCCGCATCAGGGCCTCGTCGGACAGGATCTCCCGGGTCGGTCCGTCGGCCACGACGATCCCGCCGTTCATGACGACGGACCTCGGACAGAGCTCCAGCGCGTAGGGGAGGTCGTGGGTGACCATGAGGATGGTGATGTCCAGGCTCCGCAGGATGTCGGCGAGCTCGCGGCGCCCGGCGGGATCCAGGTTCGAGCTCGGCTCGTCGAGGACGAGGATCTCGGGCTCCATCGCGAGCACCGTGGCCACCGCCACCCGCCGGCGCTGGCCGAAGGAGAGGTGGTGGGGGGCCCGGTCGGCGTGCTCCTCCATCCCCACCGCTCGGAGCGCCGCCCGAACGCGGGCCTCGAGCTCCTCCCCGCGCAGACCGAGGTTGGCCGGGCCGAACGCCACGTCCTCGCGCACCGTCGGCATGAAGAGCTGATCGTCGGGATCCTGGAAGACGATGCCGACCCGTCGGCGGACCTCGCGGAGGTTCGCCTCCACGACCGGCAGACCTCCGACGACCACGGATCCCCGCTGCGGCCGGAGGATGCCGTTCAGGTGCATGACGAGCGTGGTCTTGCCCGCCCCGTTCGGACCCAGGAGGGCCACCCGCTCGCCGCGCGCGATCTCGAGGTCGACGCCGCGCAGCGCCGGGCTCCCGTCCGGATACGTGAAGGCGAGCCCGCGCACCTCGAGCGCCGGGACCGTCATCGCCCCACCACCCAGGCCGTCGCGGCCACGGCGGCCGCCGCCGCAGGGACGGCGAGCGCGGCCGCCCACACCACCGCGGGCGTCGCCGCCTCCTCCAGACGCGGCATCGACCCGGCGTAGCCCCGCGAGAGCATGGCGAGGTACACGCGCTCCCCCCGCTCGTAGGACCGGATGAACAGCGCCCCGGCGGCCGCCGCCACGGCGCGGGCCTGCCAGAGCCAGCGCGGATCGTAGGCCCGGGAGTCGCGGGCGATCTTCATCCGCCGCATCTCCTCGGCCACCACGTCGGCGTACCGGATCATGAACGAGAGGGTCGAGGTGAGGGCCCGCGGCATCCGGAGGCGCTCGAGCCCCCGCAGCAGCTCCGGCATCGTGGTCGTCGCCGCGACCACGATGCTCGCCGCGAGGCCCAGCGTGGCCTTGGCGAGGACGTTCCACGCCCCCCACAGGCCCTCGACCGAGAGCGAGACGCCGAGCACGTCCACCCGCTCGCCCCTGGACACGAAGGGCATGAGCACGGCGAAGAGGACGAACGGGACCTCGAAGAGCAGGCGTTTCGCGACGAAGGCGATCGGGAGGCGCGCGAGCCCGACCACGACCGCGACGAGGAGGGCGTAGACGCCGAACGCCCAGAACGCCTCCCGAGGGGTGGCCACGACGGCGAGCACGAACAGCAGCTGCGCCGCGAGCTTGGCCTCCGGCGCGAGCCGGTGGACGGGCGTGTGCCCGTGCACGTACAGCGCGTGGGCGTGCGGACCGCTCACGCCGTAGGCGCCCTCGTCCGCCGCCGGCGAGCGGCGCGCAGGGCGCCGAACAGCACCATGCCGACCCCGAACGTCACGACCACCCCGATGGCGCCGGAGAGGCCGGTCGAGATGCGCTCGTCCTCCACTCCTTTGACCGCGTAGTCCGCGAGCGGACCCTCCGCGAGCGCGTGGTCGGTGGCCGTCTCCGCGAATCCTTGGTCGATCGCCACCCGCTCCAGCCCGTCCGGCGACGAGCTGGCCAAGGGACTCACGAAGAACGCGAGGCCCAGGGCGACGATCAGACCGCCGATCACGAACAGCCTCAGGTTCCCGCGATCCATCGGACTCACGCCTCCAGAGCGACCCGCGGTCCCGCCGCCCCGGGCCCGGGGGCGAGGTCGCGCGCTCCGAACACCAGGTCCGGCCGCACGGCCATGACCGCGCTCACCGTGAGCGCGGTGATGACCGCCTCGCCCACCCCGATCAGCGCGTGGATCCCGACCATGGCCGTGAACACCGCGCCGAGTGGAACCCCCCCCACCCCGCCGACGGCGTACTCCGCGAAGAAGGCGAGGGAGGCGAGCACCACCGAGGCCCAGGCGGCGAGCGCCGCGGCGACCACGACCATCGGCCGGCGCTTGGGCAGCACGTCCCGGAGCACCCGGAACACCACGTACCCCCCGAGCGCCCCGAGGATGGCCATGTTGAGGACGTTCAGGCCGAGGGCGGAAAGGCCGCCGTCGGCGAAGAAGATCGCCTGGACGAGGAGGACGAGCGCGACGCAGATCGCGCCGGCCCACGGGCCGACCAGGACCGCCGCGAGGACCCCCCCGAGCAGGTGCCCGCTCGTGCCGGCCGCGATCGGGAAGTTCAGCATCTGGGCGGCGAAGACGAACGCCGCGACGAGCCCCGCGAGCGGCGCCTGACGGTCCTCCATCTCCCGCGCGGCGCGCCGCAGCGCGGCGCCGATGCCGCCCGCCGACACCACGCCGGCCGCGATCGAGGTGCCCGCATTGATGAACCCATCGGGGATGTGCATCCCTTCCTCCCGCGGAGAGTGATGCGAAAGACTGCACTTGCAAGTGCTCGCAGCACCCGTCAAGCAGGCTACCCCGGCTCAGGCGATACGTCAACGCCTCAGAACCAGGGGGTCTCGGTGTAGGAGCCGAAGACGCCCCGCAGGGCCTCGACGATCCCGCCCGCGGTGCCGCCGGCCCGGGCGCACCCGACGAGGAGGGGCACGAGGTTCTCGTCCGTACGGGCGGCCGCGACGAGGCGCGAGAGGGCCTCATCCGCCAGCCGGCCGTCTCGACGGGCTCGGTGCTCCCGCACCCGGCGGACCTGCTCCGCCTCGACCTCGGGCCCGATGACGAGGATGGGCACCTGCGGCTCCTCGTCCTCGACGAAGCGCGTGACGCCGACCTTCACCAGCTCGCCCGCCGCGTACCGCTCCTGCTCCCGCCAGGCCGACTCGGCGATCGCCCGCTGGAACTCCCCCCGCTCGATGCCGGCGAGGACGCCTTCGAGCATCGAGCCCGATCCCCACGCGGAGATCCGGGCGAGCTCCTCCTCGGCGAGGGCCTCGAGGCGGTCGGTGAGGTGCTCGATCAGGTAGGCGCCCCCGAGGGGGTCGGCCACGTCGGGGACGCCGGTCTCGTAGGCGATGATCTGCTGGGTGCGGAGGGCGAGCTTGGCCGCCTCCTCGGTGGGGAGCGCGAGCACCTCGTCCAGGGCGTTCGTGTGGAGCGACTGCGTCCCGCCGAGCACGGCCGCCAGGGCCTCGATCGCCGTGCGCACGACGTTGTTCCAGGGCTGCTGGGCGGTGAGCGAGACGCCGGCGGTCTGGGTGTGGAACCGCAGCCGCATCGACGCCGGATCCCGCGCCCCGTAGCGCTCGCGCATCCAGCGCGCCCAGATCCGTCGGGCCGCCCGGTACTTCGCGATCTCCTCGAAGAGGTCGATGTGGGCGTTGAAGAAGAACGAGAGCTGCGGGGCGAACCGGTCGACCTCGAGCCCTCGCCCCATCCCGAGCTCCACGTAGGCGAACCCGTCGGCGAGCGTGTACGCGAGCTCCTGGACGGCGGTCGCACCGGCCTCCCGGATGTGGTACCCGGAGACGCTGATCGGGTGCCACCGCGGCACGCGCTCGGCGCAGAAGACCAGCAGGTCGCCGATGAGCCGCAGGTGGGGCCGGGGCGGGAAGATCCACTCCTTCTGCGCGATGTACTCCTTGAAGATGTCGGTCTGGAGCGTGCCGTCCAGCCGCTCCCAGGGCACGCCCTGACGTTCGGTCGCCGCGAGGAAGAACGCGAACACGATCACGGCCGGCCCGCTGATCGTCATCGAGGTCGTGATGTCCCCGAGGGGGATCCCCGCGAAGAGCTCCTCGAGATCCGTGAGGGAGTCCACCGCGACGCCGCACCGACCCACCTCCCCCTCGGCGCGGGGATCGTCGGAGTCCCGCCCCATCAGGGTCGGCATGTCGAAGGCCACCGAGAGCCCGCCCTGCCCCTGCTCGAGGAGGAACCGGTAGCGAGCGTTGGTCTGCGGCGCGGTACCGAAGCCCGCGAACTGGCGCATCGTCCACAGGCGACCCCGGTACATCGTCGCGTACGCGCCGCGGGTGAACGGGTACGACCCCGGCTCGCCGAGCGCGGTCGCGGGGTCGAACCCGGCGAGGTCCTCGGGCCCGAGGACCTCGGGCAGCGGGAGGCCCGAGAGGGACCTCGCCGCCTCCTCCTCGGTCACATCGCGCCTCCTCCGAGCCGCTCCGCGAGCGCCGCCGCCGCCCGGTAGGGATCGGTGCGTCGCTCCAGAACATCGTCCACCACGTCCGGGTTCGCGTCCAGCAGGGCCCGCGCTCGCGCTCGGAGGGCCTCGACCGCCAGGCTCTCCACCTCGCGCAGCAGGCGCGCCCGGCGACCGCGCTCCAGCTCGCCGCTCGACTCCAGATGACGGCGGTGCTCGTCGATCGCCACCCACAGGTCGTCGATCCCCTCGCCGGCGGCGGCCACCGTCTTCACCACCGGCGGGGTCCAGTCGAGCGGCGGGCCGAGCCGGAGCATCTGCTCCAGGTCCCGGACGGCGGCCTCGGCCCCCTCGCGATCGGCCTTGTTCACCACGAAGACGTCGGCGATCTCGAGGATCCCCGCCTTCGCGACCTGCACGGCGTCCCCCCAGCCCGGCGTGACCACCACGAGCGTCGTGTCGGTCGCGGCGGCCACGTCGACCTCCGCCTGACCCACCCCCACCGTCTCCACGAGGACGAGCTCGAACCCGGCGGCCTCGAGGACGCGGACGGCCTCCGGCGTCGCGAGCGCCATCCCGCCGAGGTGGCCGCGGGTCGCCATGGACCGGATGAAGACCCCGGGGTCGGTGGCGTGGTCCTGCATCCGCACCCGGTCGCCGAGGAGGGCGCCGCCGGTGAACGGCGAGGTGGGGTCGATGGCGAGGACGGCGGCCCGCAGGCCCCGGGCACGCGCGGCGCGGACGAGCTCGCCGGCGAGCGTCGACTTCCCGACGCCGGGAGAGCCGGTCAGGCCGACCGTGTACGCCCGCCCCGTGTGGGGGAACAGCCCGGCCGAGAGCTCGGCGAGCCCCTCGGCGCCGTCCTCGACCATGGAGATCGCGCGCGCGATGGCGCGCCGGTCCCCCGCCAGGATGCGATCAACGAGCTCGCTCGGTTCCACGACGAAAGGGTACCGGCCGGTCGCGTCGCGCCGCCCTCAAGGGACCGACAGCAGCCGCGCCAGCCGAAGGAGCCGCAGCGGATGGCGGGCCGCGCCTCGCACCCGGATGTCACCGCTGAGCAGCGCGAGGAGCACGCGACGGCCCTCCGGCCGGAGCGGGTCGGGGACGCCGACCCGGAGCGGCGCGCGCACGAGCTCGACGAGGGCGCCGGCGTCTGCGGCGACGACGAGGTCGGCCCGACCGTCCGAGGACGCGAGCGAGAGGACCACGCCGTCCGGACCGAGCCGCAGCCGGACGGCGAGGCCGAGGTCCCGGGCGGCGATCTCCACGACGGCCGGCCGGAGGAGGCGCGCCCGAGCCGGGTCGGCGCGGAGGTTCGCCTCGAGGAGCCCCCCGACCACCGACGCCAGGCCGCTCGGCTCGGCGTCGAGGTACCGGACGAGGGGCGGCGAGGGCGGCTCCCGGTCGGCCATGGCTCACGGGACGAGCAGGACCTTCGTGGCCCGGCGGGAGGCGAACAGCTCGTAGCCGAGGGGCGCCTCCTCCAGCGGGAGGCGGTGCGAGACGAGCGGCGCCGGATCGATCCGGCCGGCCAGCAGCTCCTCGAGCGCCCGCTCCCACCACGCGTGGACGGGGCAGATCCCGGCGAACCGCACGTCGAGGGCCCTCGCCCACCACACCCCGAGGGGCGCCTCCACCTGCTCCCCCGCGTACATCCCGACGACGACCACCCTTCCCCCCCGGCGGACCACGTCGAGGGCCGTCTCGAACGCGCTGGGGTGCCCGACCGCCTCGATCACCACGTCCGCACCCCGGTCGCCGGTCCGCCGGGCCACCGCCATCTGGGGGTTCCGGGCCTCGACGTCCACGGGCTCGGCGCCCAGCCGCTCGGCGAGGGCCAGACGGTCGGGCAACCGGTCCAGGACGAGGACGGGGTCAGCGCCGCGGGCGCGCGCCGCCTGGGCGGCGAAGAACCCCACCGGGCCCGCGCCGACCACGGCCACCGCGTCGCCCGGGCCCACCTCGCCGAGCCCGGCCGCGTAGACGCCGGTCGCGAGCACGTCTCCGAGGAAGACGGCGCGCTCGTCCTCCAGACCCTGGGGGAGCGCGAGGAGGTTCACGTCGGCGTGCGGCACGCGGAGGAGCTCCGCCTGGGCGCCCCCGAGCCCGCCCCCGAAGATGCCGGCCCCGAGGTTCCGGAAGTCCTCGCAGAGCTGGGTCTGCCCGTGCGCGCAGAACCAGCAGGCGCCGCAGGCGATGACGAAGGAGACCGCGACGCGGTCCCCGACCCGGAACCGTCGGACGTCGGGACCGACGGCCTCGACCACGCCGATCGCCTCATGGCCGATCCCCTCGCCCGGCTCGAGCGGCGCCTTCCCGTGGAGGAAGTGCAGGTCCGAGCCGCAGATCGCGGCGAGCCGGACCCGGACGATCGCGTCGTCGGGGAGGAGGAGCTCCGGGTCCGCGACCTCGGCGACCGCGACCCTGCCCACCCCCTCGTACACGACCGCGCGCATCCTCCCCTCCGAGCCGCCCAGCCTACCGCGGCGCGAGCTCGTCCAGGAACTCGGTCGGGACCGTCGAGGTGAGGTGCACCAGCTCGTTCGCCGCGCGAACGTGGCGGATGATCGTGGGGAGGTCGCCCCGGAGCTTCAGCTTGCCCTGCATCATGCCCTTGACCGGGTCGAGGTCGCCCGCCAGCACCTCCTTCCAGCGCGTGTAGGGGGCGCGGATCACGTAGGGGGCGCGCGCGCCCTCGTCCGCCGTCACCATGCGCGCCTCGCGGCACTGCCCGTGCCAGAGATCGAGCCAGGCCCAGAGGTCCTCCGGGACGCCCCGGTCGGGCTCGGCCTCGAACACGAAGGCGATCGCCCCCTCCCACGTCGCCGCCGCCTCCCGGTACTCGGCCGAGCCGTTGATCCGATCGCGGTAGATCGCGAGCCACTCGTCGCTGGGGAACACCGCCATCGCTCGATCCTCCTCACCGCAACGTGATGATCAGCGCCAGCCCGATGACGTTGAAGGTCGCGTGGGCCGCGATCGGCGCCCACAGCGCGCCCCGCCGTTCGTAGATGAAGGCGAAGCCGAGGCCGGTGAAGACCATCACGGTCATGAGCAGGATCGTGCCCGTCGCCGGGCCCGGCACGAAGTGGATGAGACCGAAGCAGATCGAGGACACCGCCGCCCCAGGCCAGAACCCGTGCCGATCACGCACGGCGCGGAAGAGCACCCCTCGGAAGAAGAGCTCCTCGCCGAGGGGCGCGACCAGGACCGCGTACAGCGCGGCCGCCACGAACCCGACGGGCCGCAGGTCGGTCGGGAGCTGCTCCGGCGCCCGCACCGGCTCGCCCGCCACGAGACTGAGGAGCAGCGCGAGGAGGCCGCCCACCACGAGCGTCACCACCGGATACAGGACGAGTCCGAACACGACACCGGCCCTCACATGGGGTCCGGCGGGTCGGGCCAACCCGATGATCCCGACCCAGTCGCGGTGGAGGGTGCGCAGCCACAGGACCACCACCCCGAGCGTCACGAGCGCCACGGCCGCGCTCGCCATCACCTCCGCCAGGGCCTTCGGCCGAACGAGGGAGAACACCGGCAGCGTCGCCGCCCCGCCGAGCACCACGGCGCCGAGGTAGACGCCGAGCGCCTCCCACCAGCGCCAGGTCGCCGAGGGCCTCGCATCGAGGTCGCGGGCGAGGGGCCCGCTCCGCCGCGCCGGCGCCGGGACCTCCCCGAGGTCCGGGCGGGGCGGGACCTGCTCCCCGTTCACGCTCCGGCCCGGGTCGGCTCGAGCGCACGCTCGCGGCGCACCGAGGCGCCCAGGCCCGCGAGCTTCCCCTCGAGGTCCTCGTAGCCGCGGTCGACGTGGTACATGTCCTCGACGACGCTCACCCCGTCGGCCGAGAGCGCCGCGATGACCATGGCGGCCCCGGCGCGGATGTCGAGGGCTCGGACCGGCGCCGCCGACAGCCGCTCCACCCCCCGGATCACCGCGTGATGCCCCTCGGTCCGGATGTCGGCGCCCATCCGGTTCAGCTCGTCCACGAACATGAAGCGGCTCTCGAACACGTTCTCGGTCACGATGCTCGTCCCGTCCGCCGCGGCGAGGAGCGCCATCATCTGGGGCTGGAGGTCCGTGGGGAAGCCGGGGTAGGGCAGCGTGACGAGATCCACCGCTCGCGGCCGACGGTCCATGGAGATGGCGAGACCGTCCCCGGTCGTGAGGATGTCGGCGCCCACCTCGGCGAGCTTCGACAGCACGAGGTCGAGGTGGTCGGCGCGGGCCCCCTCGAGCACCACCCGCCCGCGCGTCGCGCAGGCCGCGATGGCGAACGTGCCGGCCTCGATCCGATCGGGGATCACCCGATGCTCCACCGGCCGGAACCCGTCCACCCCCTCGATCTCGATGGTCGGCGTCCCGATCCCATGGATCCTCGCCCCCATCGCGGTCAGGAACGCGGCGAGGTCGGCCAGCTCGGGCTCGCGCGCGGCGTTCTCGATCACGGTCGTCCCGCGGGCCGCCACGCCGGCCATCATCACGTTCTCCGTGGCCCCCACGCTCGGGTAGTCGAGGTTGATCACGGCACCGTGCAGCCGGTTCGCCTTGGCGTGGAGGACCCCGTGCTCCTGGTGGAAGGTGGCGCCCATGCGCTCCAGTCCCCGGAGGTGCAGATCGATCTTGCGCGAGCCGATGTTGCACCCTCCCGGCATCGCGACGTGGGCCTCCCCGAAGCGGGCGAGCAAGGGGCCGAGCACGAGGATCGAGGCCCGCATCCGGCTCACCAGCTCGTAGGGGGTCTCCCGCGGCCGGACGTCCCGAGCGTCGACGACGAAGGTGTCGCCGTCCCAGGCGACGGCCGCGCCGAGGTGGTCGAGCACCTCGGCCATGGTGCCGCAGTCCTGGATCCGGGGAACGTTGCGGATCACCGACCGCCCCTCCGCCAGGAGGGCGGCGGCCTGGAGCTTCAGCGCCGAGTTCTTGGCGCCGGAGATCCGGACGCTCCCCACGAGGGGCCTTCCGCCGACGACGAGCAGCCTGTCCATGGTCGCCTCGATGGTACGCGCGCCGGGCCGCCTACGCGCGCAGGTTCACGCGCGCCAGCGCCTTCGCGAGCTCCGTCTGCGCCTCGACGTCGTCCTTGTCCACCAGCCTGGCCTCGAGCTCCGCGATCCGCCGCCGCTCGCGCTCCACGTCGATCTCCGAGGCCAGGGCCGCCGAGGGCGCGAGCACGTCCACCCGGGTCACGCCCTCCGAGCTCGAGACGTGGAGGAAGCCGCCGTCCACCACGGAGAAGACCTCCTCGCCGTCCCGGAGGATCCGCAGCGGCCCGATCGTGAGGCGGACGAGGAGCGGCACGTGCCCCTCGAGGATCCCGAGCTCCCCCAGGACCCCCCGCGCGACGACCATCCGGGCCTCGCCGACCCAGACCTCGCGCTCCGGCGTGACGACGTGGACCTCCACCGTCAGGCGGCCCTCTCCATCTTCTTGGCGTTCTCCACGACCTCGTCGATGCCCCCGACGAGGAGGAAGGCCTGCTCGGGCAGGTGATCGTACTCGCCCTCGCAGATCGCCTTGAACGAGGCGATCGTCTCGTCGATCGGCACGTACTTGCCGGGGATGCCGGTGAACTGCTCGGCGACGAAGAACGGCTGGGAGAGGAAGCGCTGGATCCGCCGGGCGCGAGCGACGATCACCTTGTCCTCCTCGGAGAGCTCGTCCACGCCGAGGATGGCGATGATGTCCTGGAGATCCTTGTAGCGCTGGAGGATCTCCTGGACCCGGCGCGCCACCCTGTAGTGCTCCTCCCCCACGTACCGCGGATCCAGGATCCGGCTCGTCGAGTCGAGCGGGTCCACCGCCGGGTAGATGCCGAGCGCCGCGATGTCGCGCGAGAGCACCGTGGTGGCGTCCAGGTGTGCGAACGCGGTGTGCGGCGCCGGGTCCGTGATGTCGTCGGCCGGCACGTAGATCGCCTGCAGCGAGGTGATCGACCGGCCCTTCGTCGAGGTGATCCGCTCCTGCAGCTCCCCCATCTCCTCGGCCAGGGTCGGCTGGTAGCCCACCGCCGAGGGCATGCGGCCGAGGAGGGTGGAGACCTCGGACCCGGCCTGGGTGAACCGGAAGATGTTGTCGATGAACAGGAGGACGTCCTTGCGCTCCACGTCGCGGAAGTACTCGGCCATCGTGAGGGCCGAGAGCGCGACGCGCAGCCGCACCCCGGGGGGCTCGTCCATCTGCCCGAACACCAGGGCCGTCTTGGTGATCACGCCGGACTCGGTCATCTCGAGGTAGAGGTCGTTGCCCTCGCGGGTGCGCTCGCCGACCCCGGCGAAGACCGACACCCCGCCGTGCTGCTCGGCCTGGCGGCGGATCATCTCCTGGATGATGACGGTCTTGCCGACGCCCGCGCCGCCGAACAGCCCGATCTTGCCGCCCTTCACGTAGGGCTCGAGCAGGTCGATGACCTTGATGCCGGTCTCGAGCATCTCCGACTTCGGCTCCAGCTCCTCGAAGGGGGGCGGCGGTCGGTGGATCGGCCACCACTCGCTCGGATGGATCTGGTCGGGCGTGGTGTCGAGGGGCTCCCCGATCACGTTGTAGACGTGGCCCAGGATCCCCTCGCCGACGGGGACCTTGATCGGCTCGCCCGTGTTGAGCACGGGGGTGCCGCGAACGAGGCCGTCGGTCGGCCGCAGCGCGATCGCGCGCACCATCGAGTCCCCGATGTGCTGCGCGACCTCGCACGTGATGGTGCGGGTCTCGCCCTCCAGCGTGACGTCCACCTTCAGCGCCGTGTTGATCTCGGGCAGGTCGTCCGGGGGGAACTCGACGTCCACCACCGGGCCGATGACCCGTACCACACGGCCCGTCGCCTTCCTCTGCTCGGTCATCGTCACTCCTCCGCCGCCGACGCGAGCGCCTCCGCTCCGCCGACGATGTCCATGATCTCCAACGTGATCTCGTCCTGCCGCGCCCGGTTCGCCTGGCGGGTGAGCACCTTCACCAGCTCCTCCGCGTTGTCGGTGGCGGCCTTCATCGCCCGGCGTCGCGCCGCGTTCTCGGAGGCCGCCGACTCCAGCAACGCCGCGTAGACCTTCGTGATCACGTACTGCGGCAGGAGCTCGTCGAGGATCTCGCTCGGGCCCGGCTCGAAGAGGTACTCGGCGTGCGGCCGCCGTCGGACGTCCCGCACCTCGGTCGGGGAGATCGGCAGGAACCGCTTGCTCGTCGCCCGCTGCGTGAAGGCCGAGCGGAAGTCCGTGTACACGACGTGCTGCTCGTCGATCCGACCCTCCGCGAAGTCGGCGATGAGACGTCGGCCGATCTCGACCGCGGCCCGGTAGGGCGGCACCTCGCTGAAGCCCGACCAGGATCCTGCGAGCGGCACGCCCCGGAACCGGAAGTACGAGATCCCCTTCTTGCCGGTCGCGTACGTCACCGGCTCGCAGCCCCGCGCCCGGACGGAGTCCATGAGGTCCTCGGCCAGTCGCAGGACGTTCGCGTTGTACGAGCCGGCGAGGCCGCGGTCGGAGGTGATCACGAGCACGCCGACCCGCGCCGGCTCAGGACGCTCCTCGAGGAGCGGGTGGAACAGGGCGCCCGTCTGCCTGGCCACGTCCTCCATGGCCCGGGTGAGGAGCTCGGCGTAGGGCCGCGCCGCCTCCACGCGCTGCTGCGCCTTGAGGATGCGCGAGGCGGCGATGAGCTCCATCGCCCGGGTGATCTTCATCGTCGACTGGACCGAGCGGATCCGTCGACGGACGACGCGGAGCTTGGCGCCCATGCTGCTACGCCGGCGGCGGGGCGTCCGCCTCGCCGAGCGGACCCGCCTTCTCCTCGTACTCGCGGCGGAGCTCCTCGCGGGTCGGAGGGGGCGGCGGGACCTCCTCCACGGCGGACATCCGCTCCCAGCCCACGTCGCGCCGCAGCTCCTCGGGGGGTGCGCCCTCGCCGGCGCCGGCTGCCGAGCCGCCCTCGGCCCCGCTCGGGACGAACAGTCCCCGGTAGGCCTCGACGGCCTGCTTCAGCGCGATCTCCGTCTCCTCGGACAGGTCGCCGGTGTCGCGGATCGCCGCCAGGACCTCGGGGGCGTGCGTGTCGAGGTACGCGGCGAAGCTCTCCACGAACCTCTTCGCGTCCTGCACCGGGAGGTCGTCCAGGTACCCGCCGGTCGCCACCCAGATGTAGACGACCTGGCGCTCGACCGGCACCGGCTGGTACTGGGGCTGCTTCAGCACCTCCACGACCCGGGCGCCTCGCGCGAGCTGCTGCTGCGAGGCCTTGTCGAGCTCCGAGCCGAACTGGGCGAAGGCCTCGAGGGCCCGGTACTGCGCGAGGTCGATCCGCAGCCGCCCGGCGATCTTCTTCATCGCCTTGATCTGCGCGTTCCCGCCGACCCGGCTCACGGAGATCCCCACGTTGATCGCCGGACGCACGCCGGCGAAGAACAGGTCCGGCTCGAGGTAGATCTGCCCGTCGGTGATGGAGATGACGTTCGTCGGGATGTAGGCGGAGACGTCGCCGCCCTTGGTCTCGACGATCGGCAGGGCCGTGAGGGAACCGCCGCCCAGCCGGTCCGAGAGCTTCGCCGCCCGCTCCAGCAGGCGCGAGTGCAGGTAGAAGACGTCGCCGGGGTACGCCTCGCGGCCCGGCGGTCGGCGCAGGAGCAGCGACAGCGTCCGGTACGCCGTGGCCTGCTTGGAGAGGTCGTCGTAGACGACGAGGGCGTGGAGCCCCTTCCACATCCAGTGGGCCCCGAGGGCCGCCCCGGCGTACGGAGCGATGTACTGGAACGGCGCGGGGTCCGACGCGGAGGCGTTGATGACGACCGTGTACTCGAGGGCGCCGTGCTCCCGCAGGGTCTCGACGACCTCCGCCACCGTCGAGGCCTTCTGCCCCACGGCCACGTAGATGCAGCGCACCTGCTTCTTCGGGTCGCCGCTCGCCCAGTTGTCGCGCTGGGCGATGATGGTGTCGACGGCGATCGCGGTCTTGCCGGTCTGGCGGTCGCCGATGATGAGCTCGCGCTGCCCGCGTCCGATCGGCGTCATGGCGTCGATCGCCGTGATGCCGGTCTGGAGCGGTTCCTTGACCGGCTGCCGGTCGACCACGCTCGGGGCCTGCACCTCGAGGTTCCGCCGGCCCTCGGCAGGGATCGGCCCCTTGCCGTCCAGCGGGTTGCCGAGGGGGTCGACGACGCGGCCGAGGAAGCCGTCGCCCACCGGGACGGAGAGGATCCGGCCGGTCTGCCGGACGAGGTCGCCCTCCTCGATGTGCTCGAAGTCGCCGAGGATGACGCACCCGATCTCGTCGAAGTCGAGGTTGAAGGCGAGGCCGAGGACGCCGCCGGGGAACTCGAGGAGCTCGTTCGCCATCGTGCGCGGCAACCCCTTGACGCGCGCGATGCCGTCGTGCGCCTCGACGACCCGGCCGACCTCCTCTCGCTCGACGCTCGGGGTCCACGACTCGACGTTCCGACGGAGCGCTTCGGCGATGGTCTGGGGATCGAACGTGAGTGTCATCGCAGCCTTCCTGTCATGCTGAACGCGTCAGCCGATCGCGCGCCTCCTCCAGGCGGGTGCGCACGGTGCCGTCGAACACCTCGTCGCCGACCTTCGCCACGATCCCCCCGATCACCCTGGGGTCGACGACCACCTTGACCTCGACCGCCTTCCCGGTGGCGCGGGAGAGGGCCTCGGCCAGCCGCGCCTGCTGGGTCGCGTCGAGCGGCACGGCGCTCCGGACCTCGGCGAGCTGGCGGTTCCGTCGCTCGGCGGCCACGCGCGA
Organism: Actinomycetota bacterium; assembly: GCA_004366195.1. Lineage (GTDB taxonomy): Bacteria > Actinomycetota > UBA4738 > UBA4738 > HRBIN12 > HRBIN12. Next base: position 10,670 of record SIRV01000046.1, on the reverse strand, counting down.
GAACGCCTCGAGGATCGCCTCCAGATCGCGGGCCCGCCCCTGGTGGAGGAGGAACAGGATGGAGTTCAGCGTGTTGGGGTTGGCCCGCCCGCCGAGGAGGTCCCGGACGAGCCCCTCCTTGTTCTCGACCGGCAGGGCCGGGTCGTGCAGGGCCTCGCGCAGGTCCCCGTGGGTCTCGAGGGCCTTGGCGAACGCGTACAGCTCGTCCTCCACGATGTCGAGCTCGCCCTCGGCCTCGGCCACGGCATACAGGGCCTCAGCGTAGCCCCGGATCAGCGCCTCCCGGTCCGTCACCTCAACCCCGCTTCCCGTTCCCCGATCTCGCCACCTGATCCAGGTACTCCTCGATCAGGCGCTGATGCGACTCCGCGTCGAGACTACGACCGACGACGCGGCCGGCGAGCTCGACCGCGATCGCGCCGACCTGCGCCCGGAGCTCCTGGAACACCCGGTCGCGCTCGGCCCGGATCTCCTCCTGCGCCCGGGCCACGATGCCCTGGGCCTCCTGCTCGGCGCGGGCCTGGAGCTCGCGCCGGAGCTGGTCGGCCGTCCGGCGCGCCTCCTCGATGATCTGAGAGGCCTCCTCCCGCGCCCCGGCGAGCTGGCGCCGGTACTCGGCGAGCTCCCGCTCGGCCTCCGTGCGCGCCCGCTCGGCCCCCTCGAGGTCCGCCTGGATCTTGGCCGTCCGCTCCTCGAGCATCCTGCCGAGGACCGGGAAAGCGAACTTCCAGAGCACCGCGAACACGATCACGAAGGCGAGGCCCCCGTAGATCAGCTCGGCGACGTCGGGGAGGATGGGGTTCTTCTGCTCCGCCTCCACGGCCTCCGCCGCGAGCACCAGAAGGTGCAGCATCCCGGACCCTCCCTCAGATGATGAACGCGAGCACGAACCCGAACAGGGCGAGGGCCTCCACGAAGGCGATCCCCAGGAACATCGTCGTGCGGACCATGCCGGCCGCCTCGGGCTGCCTGGCCATCGACTCGACCGCCTTGCCGACCAGGAACCCGATGCCGATCCCCGGCCCGATCGCGGCGAGGCCGTACCCGATGCCCTTGCCGATCGCGCCGACGTCGCCCGAGACCTGCGCGAGCACACCCAGCAACTGCGTCATTCCCCTTCCTCCTCCTAGTGCTCGGGGTGGATCGCCCCTGCGATGTAGACGGCGGTCAGGATGGTGAAGATGTAGGCCTGGAGCACCCCCACCAGCACCTCGAACGCGGTGATGAAGGTCCCGAGCGCGAACGAGAGCGCGGCGAAGGGGATGGTGATGAGCTTCCACTGCAGGTACCACGTGCCGACGAAGAAGATCGTCAGCATGAGGTGGCCGGCGATCATGTTGGCGGTGAGACGGACGGCGAGCGTGAGGGGCCGGACGAGGAACACCGTCACGAACTCGATCGGCGTGAGCAGGACGTACAGGGCCTTGGGGACCCCCGGGATGAACAGCGTGTTCTTCAGGTAGCGCAGCCCGCCCTGCTTCACGATGCCCGTGATGTTGAAGACGAACCAGACGAGGATCGCGAGCAGCATCGGGATCGCCACCCGCGAGGTCGTCGGGAAGTTGATGAAGGGGAGGATCCCGTAGAGGTTGTTCACCCAGATGAAGACGAACAGGGTGGTGAGGAACGGCACGAACGGCAGCCCCTCGCGCCCGATCACCTCGAGGACGATCCCGTTCCGCACGAAGTCCACGAGGGCCTCGATCGCGTTCTGCAGCCCCCGGGGCACGATGCTCGCGCGGCGTACGGCGAGCAGGAACACCGTGACGATGATGACGGTCGACATCAGCATCCAGAACGTGACCCGCGTCACGCAGTACGGGCCGGAGCCGATCAGGCAGGTCTTCGTGTAGTCGAAGATCTCGGTCCCCGGGGCGTGGAACCCCTCGGGCGGTCGCGATAGACCGAGGATCGCAGCGAGCATCAGCGGGCCTCCCGTGCGGACAACGCTCGCCCGGCGCGCGCCGCGGCCGGATCCGGCGGGATCTCGAGCATCCCGCCGAGACCCCGGATCGCCAGCCGGGCCTCGTACGCGAGCAGCAGCAGGGTCCCCGGCACGACGGTCCAACCGAACGCCACCGGCGAGAACCACGTCAGCCGGTCGAGGGCGAACATCAGGCCGAGGATGGTGCCGAGCCGGACCACCGGTCCGAGCAGGGCGGTCGCCTGCACCATCGCGATCGAGATCCTCGACGCCCACGCGAGCGAGAGGCCGTGCGCGGCGAAGTTCCCGTACACGACCGCCACCCCGACCGCGGCGGAGGCCGCGGCGCCGCCGCCGCCGAGGAGCGCGCCGAGCGCCCCCGCGAGGGGGAGCGCGACGAGGGCGGGCACGGAGGCCCGCCTCACCATCTCCCGCTCCGGTCGATCAGCGATCCCTGCCATACCTCAGGTAGACGATGGCGATCGCGCCCCCCATCCCCACGATCAGGCCGATCGGGAGGAACAGCCAGTGGAACCCTGCCCACCGGTCGAGGAGGTACCCGACCCCACCCCAGACGAGGAGGCCCGAGATGAGCGTCCCCGTGATCGCCCACGCCGCGCCGGCCCCGCTCCAACCTTCCCCGAGTCCACCGGCCATGGGCCCGCGCAGTATAGCCGCGGCCGCGGAGCGACGTCAAAGGGAGCTCGTTGCATTTCCGCAGGTAGACACCGGTTTACTCGCACCGCCGGAGAGCTCGTGAAAGGATTCACGAGGCCCTCGAGGCTGCCGCGGCTCACTCCCTCGCGTAGATGGGCCGGAAGATCGACTCCCAGGCGGCGGCCTCGTCCTCGGTCGGGAGCTCCCGGTACGTGTGGAGGTTGCTCGTGTCGCTGGGGAAGACCAGCTCGCTCTCGGCGACCCCCCGGAGGCGCTCGGCCTCCTCCGGGTCCTCGGCCCGATCGGCCATCCGTTCCAGCACCCGCCTCGCTTCGGGCACGGGCGTGATGTAGTTCACGAACTGGGCGATCTGCGCCGCCGCGTCCGGCTGGTAGACCCAATCCATGAACGTGATCGCGTCCGCGAGGTGTCGCGCCCCCTGCGGGACGCACATGTTGTCGGTCCAGAGCAGCGCACCCTCCTCCGGCACCACGAACTCGATCCGGTCGGGGATCTTGCCGAGCGACTTGGCGGCGAACATGTCCCCCGACCAGGCCATGGTGATGGCGAGGTCCCCACGGCGGAGCGCGGCGATGTAGGTCTGCTGGTAGTACCCGGCGAGGATGCCGGAGTCGCGCTGCTCGATCAGGAGGTCGGCCGCGGCACGCCAGTCCGCTTCCGTCGAGGTCTCCGGAGCGACCCCGAGGGCCAGCAGGGCGAGGTTCGGCATGTCCACGATGTCGCCGAACATCCCCACCCTGCCCCGGTACGCCGGATCGAAGAGGGCCCGCAGCGAGGTGATCGGCCCCCCGGTCGCCTCGGGGTCGTAGGCGATGCCGGTGATCCCCGACTGCCAGGCCATCGTGTACCGGTTCCCGGGGTCGTAGGCGGGGTCCCGCACGAACTCCCCCGCGTACGCGTCGAAGTTCGGCCGCAGGTCCGCCGGGAGCTCGACCAGGTACCCATGCTCCTTCAGCTTCGTGAGCGTGAGCCCGTTGGTGATCACCATGAGGTCCCAGCCGGTCGGCAGCCCGGCCGCGAGGTACGGCTCGATCCGCTGGTAGAACCAGTCGCTCTCCCGGATCACCTCCCGGTAGTTCACGTGGATGCCGGTCTCGGCCTCGAAGGCGACGAGCGAGGGGCTGTACCGGGAGCCATCCTTGCGTCGCTCCATGTCGATGTAGAGCGGCCAGTTCGCGAAGTTCAGGACCCCCGACGGCGGATCCCGGAACGAGGGCTCCCGCGCCCCCGACTCCCGCCTCCCGCACGCGGCCGCGACCCCGCCGAGGGCGATGGCCGCGACGCCGGCGCCCGCCCGACGGAGGAGGTCGCGGCGGGACAGCCGGATGCTCATCTCCGAGCGCGCCAGCTCTGGATCGCGAGGTTCGCCACCGCCGCCAGCACCCCTGCGGCGAACAGCATGGTTCCGATCACGTTCACGTGCGGCGGAAGGCCGATCCGGGTTGCCCCGTACACGAAGATGGGGAAGGTCGCGCTGGCCCCGGAGACGAAGTTCGTGATCACGAAGTCGTCGAGCGACAGCACGAAGGCGAGCAGGAACCCCGCCAGGATGGACGGCGCGATGAGCGGCAGCGTCACCTTGAAGAAGGTCGTCACGGGGTCGGCGAACAGGTCCTGCGCCGCGTCCTCCAGCGAGCGATCCAGGGTCTGCACCCGGGCCCGGACCGTCACCGCCACGAACGCGACGCTGAAGCCGATGTGGGAAAGGAGGATGGTGGTGAACCCCAGCCCGGGCGCGAACGACCCGAGGACCGGCACGTCCGGCCACGTGATGAACAGGGACAGGAGCGAGGAGCCCAGCACGATCTCCGGCACCGCGATGGCGATGAAGATCAGGAAGTTCATCGGCCCCTTGCCTCGGAACCGATACCGCCCGAGCGCCAGCCCGAGCAGGGCTCCGAGCGTCGTCGCCACCAGCGCCGACAGCGGCGCGATCTCCAGCGAGAGGCGGACCGCCTCCGGCATCCCCGGAACGCCGAACGGATCCCGCCACCACCGCAGCGTGAAGCCCCAGAACTTCGGCGTCTGTTTCACGGGGACCACGGGGACGTCGTTGAACGAGTACAGGATCATCACGAAGATCGGGGACGCCAGGTACACGATCATGAGCCAGGTGAACCCGGGCAGGATGAACCGGGTCCACCGCTTGTTCGGCCGGTGGAGCGGCGCGAGACCGGTCTCGTCGGCCCGTGTGGTCAACGTCGTCGCGCCCATGTCAGATCGCCGCCGTGAGGGTCTCGTCCTCGGTCCCCAGGACCCGCGCGTAGATCGAGGCCAGGATCAGCATCGCCACCATGAGGACCACGGAGAGGGCCGCCGCGAGCGGGTAGTTCACCGAGTGCAGGAACGTCTCCTGGATGATGTTCCCGATCATCCGCGTCCCGGGGCCACCGAGGACGGCCGCGTTCACGTAGTCGCCGGTGGCCGGCACGAAGGTGAGCAGGAACGCCGCGAACACACCCGGCAGCGAGAGCGGCCAGACGACCCGGCGGAACGCCTGCCACTTCGAGGCGTACAGATCCTTCGCCGCCTCCACGAGGCTCTTGTCGATCCGCTCCAACGCCACGTAGAGGGGCAGCGCCGTGAACGGCAGGTAGTTGTACGTGATCCCGGCGACCACGGCGAACGGTGTCGCGAGGACGCGGAACCCCTGGGGCAGGAGCCCCAGGGACTTGAGCGGCCCGAAGATCAGCCCATTGTCGCCGAGCATGAACCGCCACTGAACGGTCCTGATGACGAAGGACACGAAGAACGGGACCAGGATCAGCAGGAGGATCGAGGACTTCCACCGCTGGCCGTAGAAGGCGATCCAGTAGGTCATGGGATACGCGAGGAGCAGACAGGCCACCGTCACGATCCCGGAGATGACGATGGAGCGCAGGAACTGGGTCTTGTACTGCAGGATCCCGTCCGTGTAGTTCTCCCAGGCCCACGAGAACCGCAGGCCCCCGAAGAGCCCGCCGCTCTGGAGCGACGTGTACACCAGGATCACCATGGGCAGCACCAGGAACACCAGGAGGTACAGGCCCGCGGGCGCCGTCAGCCAGTAGGGCACCGTCCGGCGGTGCCGGGCGTAGGCGCCGCGACGCGCGGGAGCCGCGCTCACCCGTTCCTCGGTCCCGGTGGCCACGGTTCCGCTACTGCTGGGAGATCGGCAGGAAGATGGCGTCCCACTCCTGCGCCTGCTCGTCGGTGGTGATGTTCGTCCCGAACTTGGCCAGGTTCAGGGTCTCGTCGCTCGGGAACGCGACCTCGGCCTCGGCCGTCTGGTAGAGCTTGTTCGCGTAGCCCTTGTACCCGTCCTCCAGCGCCTGCTCGGCGTCCTTCAGGATCACCTCGCGGACCCCCTTGCAGGGCGAGAGGTACAGGACCCACTCCGTCACCATGGCCGCGATCTTCGGCTGGTAATACCAGTCCATCACCATGAGGGCCCCGGCGGGGTTCTCCGCGCCGACCGGCACCATCATGTTGTCCTGCCAGAGAAGCAGACCGCCCTCCCCCGGCTGCGGGACGACGAACTCCAGGTTGGAGTACCCGGCCCAGAGCTTGTAGTAGACGACGTCCCCCGACCAGCCCATCCCGGCCGTCAGGTTCCCCGCCGTCATGTCGTCCACGTAGCCCTGGTCGTAGTACTGGCGAACCGTGCCGGACTCACGCTGCATCATGAGCCACTTCGCGGCCTCCTTCCACTCCTCCGGCCCGGAGGTCGCGGGGTCGATGCCGAGGTTGATCATCACGAAGTCCGGCATGTCCGCCGTGAGCATCCCCACGCTGTTCCGCCCGACCTTGTCGGGGTTGGCCAGGTCGTCGAGCTTCGTGATGGGCCCGTTCGTCTTGTTCACGTCGTACCAGATGCCGGTGAAGCCTCCCTGCCAGGGCATCGAGACCTTGTTGCCCGGGTCGTAGGCCGGGTCCCGGGCGAACGGCGTCGCGTTGGCCTCGAAGTTCGGGCGGCGCGTGGGGTCGAGCTCGTAGACCCAGCCGTTCGCCTTCAGGATGTTGAACTGCCGTCCGTTCGTGATGACGATGATGTCCCACCCGGTGGGGTCGCCCGCCGCGAGCTGGGGCTGGATCTTGCCGAAGAACTCCTCGTTGGACTGGATCACGGTCTCGTAGTTGACCTCGATCCCGGTCTTCTTGGTGAAGAGCTTCAGCGAGGGGTAGTAGACGTTCCCCTCCTTATCCTTCGCCTGGTCCAGGTAGAGCGGCCAGTTGGCGAAGTTCACGACGGGACCCGGCTCCTGGCCGAAGATCTCGGACGGGTTCGGCTTGCCCTCGCCGTCCTCTCCACCCGGGCCACCGCCCCCGCAGGCCGCCAGGAGGGAGGACAGGCTCAGCCCGGCCGCCCCCACCCCGGCGCCCCGGAGCACCGACCGGCGGGACAGCCGAGCTCGCAGGGCCTCTTGCAGCATCCCGTCGACCCGGGCACGCTCCTCGCGCTCGCTCATCTACTCCTCCTCCTCCAGGACCAGCCCCTCCTGCGGGAGCACGGCGAAGGTGTGCTCCCAACGCCACGCGAGCCGCACCCGGTCGCCGGGGTGGGGCGGCGGCGTATCGCCCAGGTTCTGCACCCACACCGTGAGGGTGTGGCCGCCCGGACCCTCGACCTTGTACTGGTGGCTCACGCCGATGTAGGTGGACATGCGCAGGATGCCCGTCACGCTGTTGAAGCCAGGCGGTGGCTCCGTGCCGTCGTCCACGGCGATGTGGACCTTCTCTGGCCGCACCCCGACCTTCACCCGCGTCCCCACGCGGAACGGCGCCCGTTCCGCGGGGAGGTGGACCACCGTGCCCCCGATGGCGAGGACCGTGGCGACCCCGTTCGCCGACTCCTTGAGCTCGCCCTCGAGCAGGTTGGACGCGCCGAGGAAGCTGGCGACGAACTCCGTCTGGGGGTTCTCGTAGACCTCCTCCGGCGGCCCGATCTGCTCGATCTTCCCCGCCCGCATGACCGCCAGGCGGTCGGACATCGTCATGGCCTCCTCCTGGTCGTGCGTCACGTAGATGAACGTGATGCCGACCTCGGACTGGATCCGCTTCAGCTCGAGCTGCATCTGCTTCCGCAGCTTCAGGTCGAGCGCGCCGAGGGGCTCGTCGAGCAGGAGGACCTTCGGGCGGTTCACCAGGGCCCGTGCGAGCGCCACCCGCTGCTGCTGACCCCCCGACATCTGGGAGGGCCGCCGCTTCTCGAACCCGACGAGATCGACGAGCTTCATGACCTCCTTGACCCGCTGGTCGATCTCGTCCTTGGGGACCTTCCGCCGCCGCAGCCCGAACGCGATGTTCTCGTACACGTTGAGGTGGGGGAACAGCGCGTAGGACTGGAAGACGGTGTTCACGTCCCGCTTGTAGGGCGGGAGGTCCGTCACATCCCGACCCTTCAGGTAGATCGTGCCGCGGGTCGGCTCCTCGAACCCGCCGATCATCCGCAGCGTCGTGGTCTTCCCGCAGCCCGAGGGCCCGAGCAGGCTGAAGAACTCCCCCTCGGGGATGTCGAGGGAGACGTCGTCCACCGCGACGGTCTCCCCGAAGTCCTTCGTCACCCGGTCGAGCCGAACGTCGACTTCCGGCACCTGGAACCCCTTCGTTTGAACGTCGTTCAGGCGGGATTATGCCCCACAGGGCGCCGCATCATCACCCGAGCCGGACCCCGGAGGCGACCTCCCGCAGGCAGTGGGCCCGCCCGTTCACTTGTACGGGCTGGAGTACGGTACGAGATGGGCGGCTCTCGGACAAGGTGCCGGACGGCGGATCCCCAGGAGGCCCTCACCCCGCGGCGGTCCCGCCTCTCGCGGCGCCCGATCGGGGCACCGGCTCGGCCCCTTCTGCTTGCGGCGCCTGCCGATCGACCGACGCGCGCTCCCCGCTCCGGGGCACCGGCAGGTCGCTGCCCCGCGGTGCCCGATCGCGCAACAGCCTCGGGAGGACGGCAGCGAGCAGGGCCGCCGTGGCGACGATCGCCAGCACGAGCACCCGGCCGTCGATGAAGGCCACGGCCAGCGCGCACCCCGAGATGAGCGCGCTCCACAGGTACATGAGCAGCACGGCCTGGCGGTGCGAGTGCCCGATGTCCATCAGCCGATGGTGGATGTGGTCCTTGTCGGCGTGGTGGATGCCGATCCCCCGGCGCATCCGCCGGACCACGGCGAGCAGGACGTCGAGGAAGGGGATGGCCAGCACGAGCAGGGGCAGGGCGACGGGGATGGCGATCGCCGCCACGTCCCCGCCGGAGGGCCCGAAGGGGTTCCGGCCGACGCCGGCGATCGTCGCCGCGGCCATGAGGACCCCGAGCAGCCCGGAGCCGGTGTCCCCCATGAAGATCCGGGCCGGATGCGTGTTCCAGGGCAGGAACCCGAGCGCGGCCCCCGCGGCGATGGCCGACAGGACGGCTGCGCTCGAGGGCTCGGCGCCGGCCGTCGGCCCGAAGACCAGGTACGTGAAGAAGGACACCGCGCCGATCGCCACCATCCCGGCGGCCAGGCCGTCCAGTCCATCGATCAGGTTCACCGCGTTCACCATCGCCGTCACCCAGAGCACCGTGAGCGGCACCGCGAGGTCCGGGGAGAGCGACAGCACCCCCTGCCCGGGGAAGTAGAAGTAGAGGAGCTGCACCCCGGCCAGGACCAAGAGGCCCGCGGCGAGCACCTGCCCGGCGAGCTTCCCCGCGGCGGACAGCCCCCGAACGTCGTCCACCAGGCCCACGAGCACCACGACCAGGGCGGCCAGGGCGGTGGCCTCGAGCTCCGAGCTCGCCCGGCGCAACGGTTCCAGCGCGGGGAGCGCGCCGGCCACCCCGAGCGCCGCCGCCGTCCCGAGGAACATGGCGAGGCCGCCGGCCGTGGGGGTCGGCCTCGGGTGGACCTTGCGGTCCGAGGGCCGGTCCACCCACCCGAGACGCACGGCCAGCCGCCGCACCGGCGGGGTCGCGAGGAACGTCACCCCGGCGCTGACCCCGAAGACCACCAGGTACGGCAGCACGCCCCCGATGGTACCCCGGGTTCAGTCGGGGTAGGCGGGGAACCGCGCGGCGAGGGCGGCGACCCGCTCGCGACAGCTCGCGCGCACGGCCTCGTCCCTCGGATGGCGAAGGACCTCCCCGATGATGCTCCCGATCTCCTTCATCTCCGCCTCGTCCATCCCCAGGGTGGCCGGACCGGGGGTGCCGACCCGGATCCCCGAGGGGTCGAGCGGCGGCATGGGGTCGAAGGGGATGCTGTTCTTGTTCAGCGAGATCCCGACGTCGTCGCAGACGGCCTCCGCCTCGCGCCCACCGACGCCGAGGGGGCGGAGGTCGGCCAGGGCGAGGTGCGAGTCCGTCCCGCCGGAGACGATCCGCAGACCCTCCTCGGCGAGGGCGGTCGCGAGCGCCCGAGCCGTCCGCACGGTGCGTTCGGCGTACTCGCGGAACGCCGGGGTCGAGGCCTCCTTGAGGGCCACCGCCTTCGCGGCGATGGCGTTCTCGATGGGGCCGCCCTGCATCATGGGGAACACGGCCTTGTCGATGGCCTTGGCGTGCTCCTCGCGGCAGAGGATCATCGCCCCGCGCGGCCCGCGGAGGGTCTTGTGGGTCGTGAAGGTAACGACGTCCGCGTACGGGACCGGGCTCGGGTACACGCCCCCCGCCACCAGGCCGATGAAGTGCGAGGCGTCGACCCAGAGCAGCGCGCCGACCTCGTCCGCGATCTCGCGGAACGCGGCGAAGTCGATGGTCCGGGGGTAGGCGGTGTAGCCGGCGAGCACGATCTTGGGGCGGTGCTGCCGGGCGAGGTCCCGGATCCGGTCCATGTCGAGCTGCTCGGTCTTGGGGTCCACCTCGTAGGCGACGAACCGGAACCACATCCCCGACACGTTCACCGGCGAGCCGTGGGTGAGGTGCCCCCCGTGGGGGAGCGCGAGCCCGAGGACCGCGTCGTCCGACCGCGGCTCGAGGAAGGCGCCGAACACGGCCATGTTCGCCTGGGCCCCGGCGTGGGGCTGGGCGTTCGCGTGCTCCGCCCCGAACAGGGCCTTCGCGCGCTCCACGGCGAGGGTCTCCACCACGTCCACGTAGGCGCACCCGCCGTAGTAG
>SIRV01000045.1 GCA_004366195.1 Actinomycetota bacterium | reverse complement strand
GAGCTCGGGGGCGCGGGCGGCGCGCCGGTAGGATAGGCGCGACGGTGAGGACCACACCTTCCAACGAGGCACGGTTCGAACGCGGAGGCGGGGCCGACGGCCCCGCCGATGACATCACCCCGTCCGTATCCGGCCACCGGACCCGGGAGGGCCCGACGCCGGGCTGAGCTGCACGCGTTGACGACCGGCCTCCGGGAGGCTTCGAGATCCGGAGGCGAACGTGAACGAGCACGAAGCGCTCGTCGAGGAGGCGGTGCGCGAGCGGCGCACCGTGCTCCTCGTCGGCGGGCTCGACACCGGCAAGAGCACGCTGGCCCGCGCCCTGCTCCAGGCCGCGCTGGCCGCGGGGCGCGCCTGCGCGTTCCTCGACGCCGACGTCGGCCAGAAGACGGTCGGTCCGCCGGCGACGGTGACCCTGAAGATGCTCCGGGGGCCCGAGGACCTGGAGCCGGACGTCCTCGCGCGCCAGGACGCGCTGTGGTTCGTGGGGTCGACCTCGCCCGAGGGACACCTCCTGCAGGTCGTGTCGGCGGTGGCCCGTCTGTACGCGATGGCGCGCGAGCGCGGCGCCGACCTCGTCGTCGTGGACACCTCGGGACTCATCTCCGGGGTCCACGGCCAGGTCCTCAAGTACCACAAGGTGGAGCTCCTGCAACCCGATCTCGTGGTCGGGCTCCAGCGTGGGGAGGAGCTCCTGCCGCTCCTCGGCGTCATCCAGCGGTTCTTCGCGACCCAGGTCGTTCCCCTCGGGGTGCCCCCCGGGGTGGTTCCCACCTCCGTCGAGCGGCGGGCCGAGAACCGGGAGCGGGCCATGGCCCGGTACTTCGGGGAGGAGCTCCACCGGTTCCGCGTCAAGCCCACGGTGTTCATGCCGGCGCTCCCCCCGCTGTTCGACCTCGGTCAGCTCGACCGCCTGCTCGTCGGGCTCTCGGACGGGGCGGGAGGGTACCTCGGCCTGGGGTACCTGGAGCATCTGCCGGAGGAGGGGTCGCTGCGGCTGATCACGCCCGTGGCAGCGGGCCCCAAGGCGCTTAGACTGGGGTCCGTTCGCTTGGAGAACGGGTACCGCGCCAAGCGCGTGGACCTGCGGAGCCTGTTCGGATCCGGGTAGGAGAGAAGAGGAAGGGGCGCCGCTTGCCGTCGCTGATCAAGAAGCGCCGCAAGAAGATGCGGAAGAAGAAGCACAAGAAGCTCCTGAAGAAGACCCGCTGGCAGCGTCGTCAGCAGGGTCGCTAGGCGCGAGGGGGCGCCGTCCGTGGTCGCGACGGGGCGGCGGAGGAACCGGGTCCACCGGGCGCTCGCGGGGGCGCTCGCCGTCGCGTCGCTGCTTCCCGGGTGCGGACGGTCCGAGGCGCCGACCGCGCCTCCCGAGGGGTCCCGCGCGGTCTCGTTCCCCGCGGCCGACGGGGTTCGGCTCGAGGGGCGCCTGATCGGAGAGGGCTCCGTCGCGGTCGTCCTCTCCCACATGCGCCCCGCCGACCAGCGCTCGTGGTGGCCCTTCGCGGAGGACCTCGCCGAGGCCGGCTACCTCGTCCTCACGTACGACTTCCGCGGGTACTGCCCCGGCGGGGTGGGTGGCTGCTCGGAGGGCGAGCGCGAGCTCGGGGAGATCTGGCGCGACGTGCTGGGCGCGATCGACCTCGTCCGCAGCCGCGGCGCGCGGCGGGTGGTGCTCATCGGCGCCAGCATGGGGGGCACGGCGTCCCTCGTCGCGGCGGCGCAGGAGGGGGTCTCCGTGGAAGCCGTCGTGACGCTCTCGGCCCCGGCGGCGTTCGAGGGCATGGTCCTCGACGCGGACCTCCTCTCGCGGATCTCGGCCGCCAAGCTCTTCGTGGCGGGGACCGGGGACGGAACGGCCGCCGACGACGCCCAGGCCCTGTACGCCGCCTCGCCCCCACCCAAGCGCGTGGAGATCCTCACCACCGACGCCCACGGCACCGACATCCTCTCCGGGAACCAGGCGGGGCGGGCGAGGACCCTGATCCTGCAGTACCTCGAGCAGTTCGCTCCGGTCCCATGACCCGGCCCATCGTGTTCTGCACCGACTACGGCCTGCTCGACATCTTCGTCGGCGTGTGCCACGGGGTCATCGCCAGGATCGCGCCGGAGGCCCGGGTGATCGACCTCACGCACCACGTGGCCCGACAGGACGTGCTCCAGGGCGCCATCCTGCTCGCCCGCGCGAGCCGGTACATGCCGGACGACGCCGTGTACCTGGCCGTCGTGGACCCCGGCGTGGGCTCGGAGCGTCGGCCCATCGCCGTCCAGGCTCGCTCCGGCGCCCACCTCGTGGGGCCCGACAACGGGCTGCTCTCGATGGCCTGGGCCGAGCTCGGCGGGGCCGAGCGGGCGGTCGAGATCGCCGCTCCGGAGGTGCTGCTCCAGCCGGTCTCGCGCACCTTCCACGGGCGGGACGTGTTCGCGCCGGCCGCCGCGCACCTCGCGATGGGCGCCGCCCTCGAGGAGCTCGGCCCCCCGATCGATGTGGGGGACCTCCAGGCGCTCGAGCCGCCGCGGCCGATGGTCGCGCCGGGCTCGGTCGGCGCCCGGGTGATCTCGATCGACGCGTTCGGGAACGTGCAGCTGAACGCCCGACCCGAGGATCTCGACGCGGCGGGGCTGGGGCCGATCCTCCAGCTGGGTCCGCGGGCGATCCCGCGCGTGGACACCTTCACCGACCTGCGCCCGGGGTCGGTCGGGGCGCTCGTGGACTCGGACGGGTTCGTCGCGCTCGTGGTGAACCGGGGCAGCGCCGCGGAGCTCCTCCATCTCAAGGTCGGCGACGCCGTGGTCCTCGGCGGGTGATCTCAGGGCGTGAGCGACGGGAGCGGGGTGCCCGGCCGGGGCCCCGGGTACGGCCGCGGCGGGGGGCGCATCGTGAACTGGACGACGGCGGCGATCGCGAGGAGCAGCACGAGCGCGACGAGCGTGAGCTTGGTGAAGGGGCGCACGTCGCAAGGCTAGCAAGCCGGGGCCGGCCCCCGGACCGGCCCCCGACCTGCCGGAGCTACCGCACGACCAGGATCGTGAAGCCCTCCTGGCCGCGGACGATGAAGTCCTGGGGCCGGAGCCTGGTCCGCCCGAGACCCTCGAGGACGAGGTCGTCGGGGTGCTCCCCGCCGTTCAGGCGGGCGATGAGCTGATCGAGCGAGCGCGCCCGGTACCGGTACCGCTCCTCGCCGCCCCGAACCACGAGGTCCTGCGGTCCGAGCCAGCCGCGAGGGACCCGGAACGAGGCCGTCACGACGGCCGTGCCGCCCTCCGCCATCGCGAGGGTGACCTCCACCGGCACCCGGTCGCCCGGGCTGGCGATCAGC
>SIRV01000044.1 GCA_004366195.1 Actinomycetota bacterium | reverse complement strand
TCGAGGGCCCCAGCGCAAGGATCGGCTCCGCGAGCCTGCACCCCGGGACCGGCGCCGCCTCCGGCAGGAACCGGCCGCTTCCCACGTCGAAGGTCGCGATCGCGTCGTCGATCACCGGCTCTCCACTACGTGGAAGCACCCGCACGAAGACCCGCGATCCGTCCGGCGGGAACGCCATCGTCGGCATCAGGCCTGTGCCCGCAGGTTGCGCCCACATCCAGTCGCTGAAGCTCGCCTCGCCCTCCAGCGCGCCCGACGCGGCGTCCAGGACCGCCAGGCTCATGGTTTCGGCGTCCACCGCGAAGAGTCGGGAGCCGTCGGGGGACAGGACGACGCCGCTGTACCATGACCTGCTGCCCGGCCGGGCCGACCAGACCGGGACGGCCTGCCCGTCCGCGGCGACGTCGAACGCCCGGAGGTGGCCGGCGACCTCGAGCACGTAGACGCGCTGCGGCGCGATCGTCGGGGCGGCCGGGCCGACCGCGCCCCCGGGCACGAGCCCGCGCGCGACGAGGCCGAGCGCGGCGAGCACGAGGACCGTCCACCCCACCGCGGCCGCGCGCCGTCGGAGCTCACGTCGCCGCACCTCCCGGTCGAGCCCGGGGCGCAGGGGCGGGAGCGGCCCGAGCTCATCGCCCTTGCGCTCGAGCGTCCGGCGGAGCTCCGCCCGCATCTCCTCGAGATCGTTCACCACATCTCACCTCCCGGCCTCATCCGCTGCGGACCGCGTGCTCCGGCCCGCTCCGGATGACACCCGCTGCGTCATCTCCGCACGCAACCTCCTGAGACCCCGCGAGACGAGCGAGTTGACCGCTCGCCTCGAACAACCCATCGCACTCGCCGTCTCGGCCTCGCCGAGGTCCTCGTAGTAGCGCAGCACGAGCGCCGAGCGCTGACGCATCGGAAGGCGGAGGAGGCAGGTCCACAGGTCCTGTGCCCGCTCGGCGTCCGAGGGCGCCGTATCGGCAGGGTTCCGGTCCCGAAGGAACACCGACGCGAGCCGCCGCTCCATCCCCCTACGACGGAGATGCGTCCGCGCGAGGTTCACGACGGCTCGCCGGAGGTAGGCGCCGACCGCGACCGGATCGAGCGCAGGAAGATGGGGCGCCACCCGCACGAAGGCGTCCTGCACGAGATCGTCCGCCGCCTCCCGGTCGCCGGTGAGGAAGAACGCGAGCCGGCGAAGGCCAGGGGCGTAGCGGTGATACGCCTCCTCCAGGCCCAAGCCCCCATCATCGTCTGCCGCGTCGATCACGCGCCCCGCCCGTCGCTTCGCATCCGCTCGCCTATCTGATGACCACCGGATGGCTCGCCCCGCTTCGCTCGAGTCCGCTTGCCAGCGTCCACGATCGTGCACGGCTCACACGGAGAGCGCGGCGGCGAGCCCTCCGAGCAGGAACGCCCCCGCCGTCTGTAGCAGCCAGGTTGGAGCGAACACCATCGAGGCAAGCTCGCTCTTGGAGAGTCCGCTGCATCTCGTTGCGTCCGTCGCCGCGCTGACCACGTCACTGTACGGAACCTTCCCGAAGGGATGCCCCGACGCGTGCTCCGCGCCAAGCAGCAAGGCAGGGACGAGGATGCCAACGAGGAGCATCGTGCGCCGATGGCGTCCCATCACTGAACCTCCTGCTCCGCACCCAGCGGGGTCCCGGCGGCCCACAGCATCGGAGACAGGCCCCTGAGCACAGGAGGAGACCGGGGTGGGTTGCGGGGTCGCTCCTGGGGGCGGCTCGTTCAGCGCACGACGCAGCGACGAGGGCGAGAAGGACGAAGGCTGCCACGCCCGCGAGAAGCTCGTCCAGCCGCCGACGCTGCGGTGGCACCCCCTACCTCCCCACTCTCCCCGCCGTCGCCCCTTCTCGTTGCGGCAACCATAAACCCCTGTGTGTGTACGTGTGTCAAGACCCGGCTCACCACACCCGGCCCGTGCACAGGGATCGAAGCGCGGGGGTCTCACCCCGAGCGCGCCACCGCGCGACGACCTCCGCCGCTAGGGCAGGTCTTTCAAGCCGCGGCGGGGCGCGTTCACGAGGACCGCGACGTTCCCCTCCGGCAGACGTCCGTCGCCCATGAGCTGATGGACCATGGGCGTCTCGTGGTACTCGTACGTGTGCCCGAGCGTGGTGTCGATCTTGCCCTCCCGGACGAGGTCGTTGAAGGCCGCGGCCTGCTCGTCGTTGAACAGGTGCGAGCCCTGGTAGCGCTTCTGCAGGTACCAGAGGTACCGGACGTCCACCACCGTGTCGTAGCCGCTCGTGCCGGCGCAGATCACGACCATGCCGCCCCGCTCGCACACGAAGATCGAGGTGGGGATGGTGTCCTGCCCCGGGTGTTCGAAGACGATGTTCGGGTTCCGGCGCTCGCCGAGGGCCTCCCAGATGGCCTTGCCGAAGGCCTTCGCGCCCTCCAGCCAGTCCTTCCACTCCGGCGAGTCCCAGCGCGGCGGGATGCCCCAGTGCGAGAAGTTCCGCCGGTTCACGTACCCCACGGCCCCCAGGCGCTTCGCGTACTCGCCCTTCTCGTCCGAGCTCACCACGCCGACCGCCTTGGCACCGGCGAGCTTGACGAGCTGGACGGCGAGGGATCCGAGGCCGCCCGCCGCGCCCCAGACCAGGACGACGTCGCCCTCCTTCACCGTGTTCGGGGGCCAGCCGTGGAGCATCCGGTAGGCGGTGGCGCCGGTGAGGGTGGGGGCCGCGGCCTCCTCCCAGGTCAGGTGCTCGGCCTTGGGGAGGCACTGGTGGGCCTGGACCTTGCAGAACTGGGCGAACGAGCCCCAGCACGAGTCGTAGCCCCAGACCCGGAAGCTCGGGGCGAGGCCGGGGTCGTTCCCGGCGAGGACCCAGGGGTCGTCCAGGTCCCACTGCCCGGCGTGGACGATCACGCGGTCGCCGACCTTCACGTTCGTGACCTCGGAGCCGACGGCGTAGACGATGCCGGCGGCGTCGGAGCCGACGATGTGGAAGTCGGTCGGCTCGCCCCAGCGGGCCTGGGTCTTCGTGACGTCCACGGGGACCCCCCGCGCAGCCCAGACGTTGTTGAAGTTCACGCCGGCCGCCATCACCATCACGAGCGCGTCGTGCGGCCCGAGCTCGGGGACGTCGATGACCTCGTCGCGGATCGCGTCCTTCGGGTCCCCGTAGCGGTCGGGGCGCACCACCATGGCGTGCATCCGCTTCGGAACCTCCCCGATCGGGGGGATCTCACCGATCTCGTACAGGTCCTTCGCCACGCTGTCCCTCCTCCACCGACCGAACGAGCGCCCGGAGGGTCCGGCCGGGCGCGAGCGACCCGAGCCTAGGCGAGCCCCGTCGGCGCCGACAAGCGGCGTGGATGCGCAGGCAGGCCTGCCGGCTACGGGCGCAGCTCCACGAACCCCGCGGCGGCGAAGTCGCCGTCGAAGGCGAGGGCCTCGCGGATCCGCATCGCGCGCATGAGGACGAAGCTCGTGGCGTCGACGAACGAGTACGGGCGCTCGTCGTGGACGCGGAGCCAGGCCAGGGCCGCCTCCTCCTGGTCCGGCCCCACGGTCGCCACCCGCACCCGGGGCGAGGCCGCAAGCGCGTCCAGGAACGCCACCGCCGCCCGGTGGCCCGCCCGTCGCCGCAACCAGGTCCAGGTCTCGCCGCGGACGTGGTTCGAGGTCACGAGCGGCTCGTCGGCATGGCGGCGGAGCAGCTCGCGGGCCTCCTCATGGTGCCGGTCCCCGGCGTACCGGAGCGCTATCCAGAAGGAGCTGTCGACGAAGGCCACTCGTAGACCACCTCGTCGATCGAGGGCTCCGGCACCTCCTCCGGGATCGGTTCGCGCTCGGCCGCCTCGGCCAGCCGCCACAGGGGATCGTGCTCGATCGGCGGGAGCGGGCGGAGCCGATCGCGCACGAACCGACGGATGAGCGCGGCCTTCGAGGTCCCCTCCTCCATGGCGCGGCGCTCCAGGGCGGCGTCGAGGTCCTCCTCGATCATGATCTGGAGACGCTTCATGGGTTGAGCATACATCACGAGGCTACGTCGATGTAGCCTCGCTCGAGCGGGCCGGGCAGCCCTCCGCGCGCGGGCACCAGGCGCAGTACGGGCCGGGTCGGAGCGCGAGGGTCTCCCCGGACCTGAGCGCGGCCTCGGCCCGCACCGCGGCGATCACCCGGTCGGCCGCGCGGTCGAGCACCCGGCCGTCCACGTCCTCGGCCTGCCACTCCCCCGAGTCTAGGTACAGCGTGGCGACGCGGTAGGGCGGGACGCCGAACCGGAGCGCGAGGAGGAGCGCGTAGAACCGCATCTCCTCGGCGTGCTCCGGCCACGGGTTCCCCGTCTTCAGGTCGATGGCGAGACGGCTCGCCCGCGAGGCGTCCCCGTCCTGCGAGGCCCCGAGCACGAGGTCGAGGGTGCCCGAGAGCACGAGCGCGCCCCCCGCGAGCTCCACCCGCACCGGCCACTCCGTGCAGGGCGCGAGCTCGCGGCGCATCCGCCGCAGCGGCGGCATCGTGGAGCGGAACAGCTCGAGGGTCTTCACCGCCTCCATCAGCAGCTCGTCCCGCCCGAGCTCGTCCAGGTCCATCCAGTACGCGGCGAAGGCGTCGTCCTCGAGCAGGCGCTCCGCGGCGGCCTCGGCGAGCGCGTGGGGATCCCGCTCAACCCGGCCGGCGACCTCGAGCTCGATCGCCTTGTGGAGGAGCCGTCCGACGGCGAACCGCTCGGTGTAGGCGAAGGGCGCCCGCTCGCCGGAGCGCGCGGCGTCGAACAGGCCGGGGCACCGGTCGAGGTCGGAGAGGCTCGACTTGCCGAGCCAGAGCGGCTCGGGGAGCTCCGCGGCCCGTACGGCCTCCTCGATCCGCGCGCGCACCCGAGGAACCACGTCCTTCCGGAACCGGGGGCGCTCCCCGGCGCCGATCAGCCCCTCCAGCGTGCGCCGCTGGGCCGGGGTGAGCTCCGAGGTCTCCACGGCCGGATGGTAGCCCCACCCTCGGACACGGGCGCGCGACCGGCCGTAGACTCCGAGGACCATGGCCACCACCGAGCTCCCCACCGGCCCCACCGTCGAGGAGCGGATCGAGGAGCTGCGCCGCCGCAAGGCCGCCCTCCTCGACGAGCGCCGCAAGGAGGCCGTCCGTCGGCAGCACGAGAAGGGGAAGCTCACCGCGCGCGAGCGCCTCGACCTCCTCCTCGACCGGGGCTCGTTCGTCGAGACCGACCCCTTCGTCGTCCACCGCTCGCACGACTTCGGGATGGAGCGGAACCGGCCGCCCGGCGACGGCGTCGTCACCGGCTACGGCACGATCGACGGCCGCCGGGTGTTCGTGGCGAGCCAGGACTTCAGCGTCTTCGGGGGGTCCCTGGGTGAGGCCCACGCGCAGAAGATCTGCAAGGTCCAGGACCTCGCGCTCGGGACGGGCGCGCCCTTCATCCAGATCAACGACTCGGGCGGGGCCAGGATCCAGGAGGGGGCCGCGAGCCTCGCCGGCTACGGGTACATCTTCGAGCGCAACGTCCGGGCGAGCGGGGTGATCCCGCAGATCAGCGTGATCATGGGCCCCTGCGCCGGCGGCGCCGTGTACTCGCCGGCCATCACCGACTTCACGTTCATGGTGCGCGAGACCTCGCACATGTTCATCACCGGCCCCGAGGTCATCAAGGCCGTGACCGGCGAGGAGGTCTCCTTCGAGGAGCTCGGCGGGGCCATGACCCACGCCAGCCGCTCCGGGGTCGCGTCGTTCGTGGCCCAGGACGAGGAGGAGTGCCTGGCCATGGTCCGACACCTCCTCTCGTACCTGCCCTCGAACAACCTGGAGGACCCCCCGGCCTACGCCGTCGTCGACGACCCCGAGCGCCGGGACGAGGGGCTCACGCACCTCGTGCCGAACTCGCCTCGCGAGCCCTACGACATGCACGAGGTGATCCGCCGGGTGGTGGACGACGGGGACTTCTTCGAGGTCTTCCCGTTCTGGGCGATGAACATCGTGACGGGGTTCGCGCGCCTGGACGGCCGCACCGTTGGGGTCGTGGCCAACCAGCCGAAGGTGCTCGCCGGCACCCTCGACATCGACTCCAGCGAGAAGGCCTCGCGGTTCGTCCGCTTCTGCGACGCGTTCAACATCCCCCTGCTCACCTTCGTGGACGTGCCGGGGTTCCTGCCCGGCAAGGAGCAGGAGTTCGGCGGCATCATCCGCCACGGGGCGAAGCTCCTCTACGCGTTCGCCGAGGCCACCGTCCCGCGGATGACCGTGATCACGCGCAAGGCCTACGGCGGGGCGTACCTGGTCATGAACTCCAAGCACCTGCGGGCCGACGTGTCTTTCGCCTGGCCGACCGCCGAGATCGCGGTCATGGGCCCCGAGGGGGCCGTGAACGTGGTCTTCCGCAAGGAGATCGAGAAGGCCGAGGACCCTGCGCGGCGGCGCGAGGAGCTGATCGCCGAGTACCAGCGCCGGTTCGCGAACCCCTACGTCGCGGCCGAGCGCGGGTTCGTGGACGACGTCATCGAGCCGGCCGAGACGCGGCCGCGGCTGATCCGCGCCCTCCGGATGCTCGCCACCAAGCGCGAGGCCGTGCCGGCCCGCAAGCACGGGAACATCCCGCTGTGACCGAGGAGCGCCGCTTCGAGCTGCCCGAGGGGCTGAGCCCCGAGGAGGAGCGCGCCGTCCTCACCGCGCTCGAGCGCTACCTCCTCCAGGAGAGCCCCCACCCCAGCCCCTGGGTGCTCGCCGGACGGCTGGAGGCCACCGGGCTCGGCGCGCTCCAGGCGCGGCGCTACGCCGACGAGCCCTGGGCCGCGACGCTCCGCCACCCCTTCGCCCGCCCCGGCGTGCCGCCCCTCGCCGGCCGGGGCGACGCACGCTGAGGACCGTGGCCGCGCGGAGGACCCCGGGGGCGGTCTCGGGACGGGAGGAGGCCCTCGCCGCCTTCGCCGCGGAGGAGTGCTCCGCCCCCCGGACGTGGTCGAACGCGCCCGGCGACCGGTACGGGTGGCACGCGCACGCCTACCACAAGGTCCTGTTCTGTCTCTCCGGCTCGATCGTCTTCCACACCGACGGGGGTGACGTCCAACTCCGGCCCGGCGACCGGCTCGACCTCGAGCCGGAGACGGCGCACGCCGCGACGGTGGGGCCGGAGGGGGTCACGTGCATCGAGGCGTCACGGTGATCACGGTCGCCATCCACGTGGACCAGCTGTGGTTCGCCGCCCCCGGCGGCATCGGGACCTACGTGCGGCATCTCGTTCCCGCGCTCGCGCGATGCGACCCCGAGCTCCGGATCGTGCCGTTCCGGGCCCGGTTCGGAACGGACCGCGAGCCGCACGAGCCCTGGCTCGCGGACCACGACGTCGAGGAGCTACGGTGGTCGATCGGGACCCTCTACCCCGCCTGGGACCTGCTCGGGCGACCCGCCCTCCCGCCGCGGCTCCGGGCCGCGGACCTCGTGCACGCGACGAACCACGCCGCCATCCCGCCTCGCGCCCCCGGCCGACGGCTGATCGCCACCGTCCACGACCTCGCGTTCCTGCGGTTCCCGCGGATGTTCCCACCGACCTGGCGCGCGCTGTACCGGCTCGGCCTGCGGGCCGCCGTCCGCCGCGCCGACGCCATCCTCACGCCCTCGCGCGCCACCGCCGAGGACCTGGTCGCCGCGACCCCCGTCGACCCTGAGAGGGTCCACGTCACCCCTCTCGCGAGCGTCCTCCCGGAGGGCAAGCGCGAGGTGGACCCCGTGCTCGCGCGGCTCAAGATCCGCGCCCCCTACGTCCTGTTCGTCGGCACCCTCGAGCCGCGGAAGAACCTCGTGCGCCTGGTGCGGGCCTACCGGCGGGTCGCCGCGAGCGGCCTGGGCCACGCCCTCGTGCTGGCCGGGCCGCTCGGCTGGGGACACCAGCCGCTCCTGCGCGAGATCGCCCTCCCCGGCCCCGGGGAGATCGTGCTGACCGGCGCCCTGCCCGAGGAGGACCTCGACGCCCTCTACCGCGGGGCGAGCGCCTTCTGCTACCCCTCCCTCCACGAGGGCTTCGGCCTGCCGGTGGTGGAGGCGATGGCGCGCAGCGTGCCCACGGTGACCTCCCGGACCTCCTCCCTGCCCGAGGTCGCCGGCGACGCCGCCCTCGGCGTCGATCCCCGCTCGGTCGCCGAGATCGCCGAGGCCCTGCGCCGCGTGCTCACCGACACCGGTCTCGCCGAGCGCCTGGCCGCTGCGGGGCGCGAACGGGCCGCGCGCTTCTCCTGGGAGGAGACGGCCCGGCTCACCCTCGAGGTCTACCGGGAGGTGCTCGGGCGGTGAAGGTCTCGCTCGTCACGACCGTCCTCGACGCGCGGGAGCGCGTCGAGGGGTTCCTCGCGACCCTGGCCGCCCAGACCCGGGCGCCCGACGAGGTCGTCGTGGTCGACGGCGGCTCGACCGACGGGACGCTCGAGGTCCTCCGCCGGGCCGAGGGCATCCGGCTCATCGTGGAGCCCGGTGCCTCCATCGCCCGGGGCCGCAACGTGGCGATCGCCGCCGCCGTCCACGACGTGATCGCCGTCACCGACGCCGACTGCGAGCTCGAGCCCACCTGGCTCGAGCGCCTCCTCGCGCCGATCGAGGCCGGCGCCGATGTCGCGATGGGCGCCTACCGGCCGGTCGCCGAGACCTTCTTCCACCGATGCCTCGCGGCGGTGAACCTCCCCGACCCGGCCGAGTGGGACGAGGCCACGTTCATGCCCTCCTCGCGCTCGATCGCCTTCCGCCGCAGCGCGATCGAGGCGGTCGGCGGCTACCCCGAGTGGCTGGAGATCGGCGAGGACATGTACGTGGACCACCGGTTCCGGGAGCTCGGCCTCGACATGCGCCTCGCCCGCGACGCCGTGGTCCGCTGGCACCTGCGCCCCGACCTCCGCTCCACCTTCGTGCAGTACTTCCGGTACGCGCGCGGCGACGCGATCGCCGGGATGTACCCGGCCCGCCATGCGCTGCGGTTCGGCGTCTACGGCGGGGCGATGTACGCGTGGGCCTCGCGTGGGCGATGGCGTAAGGTCGCGACCCTCCTCGGCGCGGCGGCCTACGCGCGCGCTCCACTCGCCCGCGCCGCCCGGGCCTTCCCCGGGCCCGCCGAGCGCGTCGCGGCCTTCCTGGCGGTGCCCGCCCTCATGGCCTTCCTCGACGTGGCCAAGATGGCCGGCTACCTGGCGGGTCTGTCGGCCCGGAGCGGGCGGGGACCGGTTGGTAGAGTCGGGTCCGATGGCCAAGCCCAAGCGTAGGTCGACCGCCGCCAAGCAGCGCGCGAAGGCGAGGCGGCAGCAGCGCGCCGCGCAGGCGGAGGGCGCCCCTGGGGCCGCGTCGCCGCGCCCGGAGGCCC
>SIRV01000043.1 GCA_004366195.1 Actinomycetota bacterium | reverse complement strand
GGGGGCGGCACGCTCGGAGCCCTCGTCGGCTCGAACGCCGTCGGGGGCGAGCTGTGGCTCGGGCTGCGGCAGGCGCACGCCGCCGTGAACCTGCTCGGCTGGGTCTCGCTCACGATCGGCGGGACCCTCGTCACGTTCCTGCCGACGGTGCTGCGGGTCCGGATGCCCGTCTGGCACGGATGGACCACGGCCGGGGCGCTCGCGCTCGGCCTGGTCGGGATCGGGGTGGGGCTCGGCGCGGACGTCCGCCCGGTGGCGGCGCTGGGGGGCGCCCTGTACGCGGCCGGGGCGCTCGGGCTCGCCGGGATGGTCCTCCGGGTGCTCCGCGTCCCGCGGACGTGGCCGGTCCCCGTGGCGGCCCAGCACCTGCTCGCCGCCGCGGCCTGGTTCGAGATCGGCGCCGTCGCCCTCGCGGTGGCGCTCGCGCGGGGCGGGTTCCTCGCCTTCCGCGAGCCGTACCTCGCGATCTTCGTCGTCGGCTGGGCGCTCCAGACGCTCCTCGGGGCCTGGCTCTTCCTCCTGCCGATGAACCGACCCGGCCATCCCGACGAGCGCCGGCGCCAGCTCGCGGTGGCCGAGGTCGGAGGCCCGCTGCAGCTCGCCGCCTACAACGTCGGCACCGCGCTGCTCGCGCTCGCCGGCGCCGGATGGGTGACGCGCTCGGCCGGGGCGGTCGGCGCCGGGCTCGCGCTCGCGGCCGGCGGCGTCGCGCTCGCCAAGGCGTGGGCGTTCGCGCCCCTCGCGCGCCTGCCGGTGCTCGCGCCGCGGCATCTGCGCGTCTGGGGCGCCGACGCGGGCCTGTGGCAGGATGGGGCGCGTGGATGAGCGCCCGCTCGCCGCGGTCGTCACCGTCTCCGACGGCGTGAGCCACGGCACGCGCCGGGACGAGTCGGGCGACCTCGCCGAGGAGCTGCTCCGCGCCGCCGGCTACGAGGTCGCGGCGCGCGCGGTCGTGCCCGACGAGCGTCCCGAGATCGAGGCGCTCCTCCGCGGGCTCGCCGACCGCGGCCTCGCGCTCGTGGTGACGACCGGGGGCACGGGCTTCGGCCCTCGGGACGTGACGCCCGAGGCGACGCGCGCGGTGATCGAGCGCGAGGCGCCGGGGCTCGGCGAGCTGATGCGCCACGCCGGCCTGAAGAAGACGCCGATGGCGGCGCTCTCGCGCGCCGTGGCCGGCACCCGCGGCCGGACCCTGATCCTGAACCTGCCGGGGAGCCCGCGCGGGGTGCGCGAGAGCCTGGCGGCCGTGCTCCCCGTCGTCCACCACGCGGTGGAGCTCCTGGCGGGCGCGACCGGCGCCCACCCGACGGGCCACGCGGCCGCGAGCGCCCCTCCGGCGGGCGCCCCGCTCGAGGCCCCCACCCCGTTCGTGCGGGCCACGGCGGTCAAGCTGCACGGGGAGCCGCCGTGCCGGCTCGGCAACCGGATCGAGGTGGTCCCCGGCGGCCCGGTCTCGGGCACGCTCGGGTGCGCGGAGTTCGACGGGGAGGCGGCCCGCCTCGCGCCGGAGGTCCTGGCCGCGGGCGAGCCCCAGGTGCGCACGCTGCGGCACGACCTCGGCAGCGTCGAGGTGCTGTTCGAGCCGGTGCTGCCGCCGGCGCTCGTCGCGATCGTCTCGGCCACCGACGTGGCGCGGGAGCTCTGCGTCCTGGCCAAGCGCCTCGGGTGGTCCCCGGCGCTGGTGGAGCCGAGGTCCGAGCGCGTCCGCCCCGAAGATCGGTCGCTCCCGTGGACGGTCGTCGGCGGCCTCGACGCGCTCGCGCTCGACGCGCGCTCGGCCGTGGTGTTCACCGACCACGACGCGCCCGGGCTCGTCGAGCAGCTCGCCGCCGTGCTCCGCGGCCCCGCGGGCTTCGTCGGCGTGATGGGGAGCCGCCGGCACGTCGCGCCGTTCCTCGAGGAGCTCCGCGCCGCCGGGATGACCGAGGAGCAGCTCGCGCGCATCAGGACGCCCCTCGGCCTCGACCTCGGAGGACGCACGCCGGCGGAGATCGCCCTCTCGATCGCCGCCGGGCTCGTCGCGGCGCGGCACGGGCGGTCGGGCGGCTGGCTCCACGAGGCGCGATGAGCCCGTCCCCGCGGCGACCCGCCCGAGGAGCGCGAGCCGTCGGGGCGGCGCGCCACGTGCGGAAGAACCGCCGCTACTGGGAGGCCTCGGCCGACGCCTACCAGACCCAGCACGGGCCCCAGCTGAGCCGGCTCGGGCGGTGGGGGACCTGGGGCATCCCCGAGCGGCGGGTCCGGGCCCTCGGCGACGTCCGCGGGCTCGACGTCCTGGAGTACGGGTGCGGGGCCGCCCAGTGGTCGATCTGGCTTGCCCGGCAGGGCGCCCGTGCCGTGGGGATGGACCTCTCGGCCGGGCAGCTCGCCCACGCCCGCACGCTCGTCGCGCGGGCCCGCGTGCCCGTGCGCCTGGTCCAGGCCGACGCCGAGCGCGCCCCCTTCGCCGACCGCAGCTTCGACCTCGTCATGTGCGACCACGGCGCGATGTCCTTCGCCGACCCGTACCGGACGGTGCCGGAGGCGGCGCGGCTCCTCCGCCCCGGCGGGCGGCTGGTCTTCAACATCGCGAGCGCCTGGCACTTCGTCTGCTGGGAGAACGAGACCGATCGGCCGAGCGACCGCCTCCAGCGTCCCTACTTCGGCATGCGACGGTGGGACGAGGAAACCGTGGACTTCCAGCTCCCCTACGGCGAGTGGATCCGCCTGTTCCGCCGGAACGGCTTCGCCGTCGAGGACCTCATCGAGCTCCGACCCTCGCCGTCGGCGCGGACCACCTACCCGTGGTTCGCGCCCCTCGCGTGGGCGCGCCGGTTCCCGGCGGAGAACATCTGGGCCGTGCGTCGGGAGGGCTGATGGCCGGGCGCCGGAGGCTCGCCGTCGAGGACCTCATCGAGCTCCGACCCTCGCCGTCGGCGCGGACCACCTACCCGTGGTTCGCGCCCCTCGCGTGGGCGCGCCGGTTCCCGGCGGAGAACATCTGGGCCGTGCGCCGGGAGGGCTGATGGCCGGGCGCCGGAGGCTCGCCGTGGAGGCGGCGGCCGTCGTGCTCGTCGTCATGGTCGGGGCCGCGGTGGTCCCCGAGGTCGTGCGCCGGGCCGACTCGCCCCGGCTCAACGTGGTGGTCGTGGTGACCGACGACCAGCCGGCGAGCTCGGTGCCGTACCCGCTCCCGGTGATGCCGTTCCTCCAGCGGGCCGTGCTCGACCCCGCGGGGCATTGGGTGGTGTTCACCCGAGCGTTCGCGAACACGCCGCTCTGCTGCCCCTCGCGGGCGACCATGCTGACGGGGCTGTACCCGCACCACACCGGGGTGCTCACCAACGCGGACGGCGCGCGGCTCGACGAGGCCGAGACCCTGGCGACCTGGCTCGACGCGGCCGGGTACGAGACGGCGCTCGTCGGCAAGTACCTGAACGGGTACCCGTTCGGGCGCGGCCCCTACCTGCCGGCGGGGTGGGACCGCTGGTGGGGCAAGCGGCAGGGGACCGCGGCGAGCATCTACCACGACTTCGCGCTGATCGAGGACGGGACGACCGTCGGCTACGGTCCCCGCGCCTACAGCACCGACGTGTTCGCCGCCAAGGCCGTCGCGTTCCTGCGCGAGACGCCCCTCGACCGCCCCTTCTTCCTCTGGTTCGCGCCCACGGCGCCGCATCCGCCGGCCGAGCCGCCGCCGCGGTACGCGGGGCGTTTCGCGGACCTCGTCGTGCCGACCTCGCCCGCCGTCGGCGAGCTCGACGTGTCCGACAAGCCCGCGTGGGTCCGGGCGCTGCCGCCGCTCGACGCCCAGGCGCGCGGGGCGCTGCGCGAGGCCTGGCGGCGCCCCGCCGAGACCCTCCTCGCCGTGGACGACGCGATCCGCGCCCGCGCCGAGACCCCTCGGGCCCGCGGCGAGCTCGGGGGGGCGCGCAGGGTGGGCCCCTCC
>SIRV01000042.1 GCA_004366195.1 Actinomycetota bacterium | reverse complement strand
AGCAAAGGTCGCCAGTCCCCAGGCTCCCGCCTGTTGATGCACGGCGGCCAGGATGATGCTCATGAGTCCGTAGCTGAGATAGGTGAGCGCGAAGGAACCCGCGGACCCGAGGCGCATCCGAAGAAGAACCTCGATGGCAGATCTCCGCTCGTGAAGGGCCTTGGGTATGCCGACGAGCACATAGTTCAGGACGGCGTCCGCGGCAACGGCAAGTCCTGCCGCCACTAGCGACTCGGGCCATCGGCCGTCATCGGTGGAAAGCGCCCGGAAGATGGCACCACCGGCGATGACGCTCAAGGCGACCTGCGACCGGTTGTACAGACCGCGGACGAGAGAAATCTCACCTCGGAACTCACGGACATCGGAGTAGGCTATGAACGCAAGACCGCCGCCGATCCACGGCCCGTACACGAAGCTGGCCGATATAGCGAGAGGCATGTCCAGGCTGAGCTGTGTGCCGCTGCCCGTAGGAACCGCAGCGAGACCGACAAGTGCGATGGCGAATGCCCAGACGCCGAGGGACCAAGCATTGTTGATGACCACTGAGCGGTCATGCCACAGTCCTGATAGGAGCAGCAGGAGTGTCACGATGATTGCGCCCGTAACGAATGCTGACAGTCCGATCGGCATGTCAGAGGGCGTGTAGGAGCGGCGGGGAAGGTCACGGGTTGAAGTTGCACTCGCAGTCGACATCAAGCCCCCCTCGTCGCGATGGCGGGATGCTAGGGAAGCAACCGCAGCGCGCGCAAGTCCCGGACCAGCAGAAACAGCGACAAATCCGGCGGCCCGCGGACCGGTACCATCCAGGTGTGAAACAGCGCGTCCTGCTCGTGGAGGACGAGGAGGCGATCGCGGAGCCCCTCACCGAGCACCTCGACCGGGAGGGGTTCCAGGTCGAGGTCGCCGCAACGCTGAGCCAGGCCAGGCGCGCCATCGAGCGGGAGATGCCCGACCTCATCCTCCTCGACCTCATGCTCCCCGACGGGGACGGCCGGGATCTCGCGAAAGAGATCAGGCGGACCTCGGACGTGCCGATCGTGATGCTGACCGCGCGCGGGGAGGAGATCGACCGGGTGCTCGGGCTCGAGCTCGGCGCGGACGACTACGTGGTCAAGCCGTTCTCGGCGCGCGAGCTCGCCGCCCGGATCCGGGCCATCCTGCGACGCGGTCGGCCGACCGAGCGGCGGAGCCCGATCGAGATCGGAGATCTCGTCCTCGATCCCGCCGCCCGGACGGTGACCAAGGCGGGGGAGCCGATCGAGCTCACCCCGCGCGAGTTCGACCTGCTCCACCTCCTCATGGCCAACGCCGGCCGGGTCGTCCGGCGCGAGGAGATCATGGACGAGGTGTGGGACCCCCACTGGTTCGGGCCCACGAAGACCCTGGACGTGCACATCTCGTGGCTGCGTCGCAAGCTCGGCGACGACGCGCAGGAGCCCCGCTACATCGCGACGGTCCGGGGGGTCGGGTTCCGGTTCCTCGTGCCCGAGGAGGCCGGAGCCGAACGAGAGCCGGAGACCGACTAGGAGGGCGCCACGAAGGTCCGCACCCGGCTCGTCCTCGCCTTCGCCTACATCCTGCTCGTGGTGCTCGTGGCTCTCGGCGTCCCCCTCGCCGTGAACCTCAACCAGCGGGCGACCCTCGAGCTCGAAACCGAGGCGCTGATCCAGGCGCAGGGGATCGCCTCCGCGGTCGGTGCGGCGCACCTCCAGCCCGGGAACCGCGAGGTGCTCCGGTCCATCGTGGAACAGGCCGCGGCGCAGGTCGGCGGCCGGGTGATCGTGGTGGACGCCGAGGGCATCCTGCTCGCCGACTCGGAGGGTCGCCGGCACCTGGGCGAGGACTACGCGAACGGTGAGCGCCCGGAGCTCGACGCGGCCGTGGCGGGACGACCCGACTCCGAGATCCGGTTCTCGCGTGAGCTCGGGACCGATCTCCTCGCCACGGCGGTTCCCATCCAGGACGATGGCGTGACGATCGGGGCCGTGCGGATCACGAAACCGATGTCCGAGGTCCGAGCCGAGACGCTCCGAGCCACGCTCGGCCTGATCGCCCTCGGCGGGGCAGGCGTCGCCGCCGGCCTGATCCTCGCGTGGGGGCTCGCGTGGTCCTTCGCCCGGCCGCTCCGGCGGCTCGCCGACGCGGCGCGACGCCTCGGCTCGGGGGACCTCTCGGCCAGGGTCGAGCACGTGGGTGGAGCCGCCGAGATCGAGCAACTCACGCGGTCCTTCGACGAGATGGCCGACCGGCTTGAGCGGACCGTCCGCGCGCAGCGCGAGTTCGTCGCGAACGCCTCCCACCAGCTCCGGACCCCCCTCACCGGCATGAAGCTCAGGCTCGAGGCCGCCCTCACTGAGACCGAGGATCCCGAGGTACGCCGCCAGCTGGAGGCCGCCGACCGCGAGGTGGACAGGCTCGCCGAGATCGTGGAGCGGCTCCTCGTGATGGCCCGCGAGATCGAAGAGGGGCAGCCCACCGAGGTCGACGTCGGCGAGGCGGCCCAACGGGCCGTCGCCCGGTGGGAGGAGCGGGCTCGGCGGCTCGGCGCCACGCTCCTCGTCCGTGGGGAGGGAGGCCGAGCGCAGGCGAACCCCGCGGACCTGGACCAGATCCTCGACAACCTGCTCGACAACGCCATCGCGTACGCCCCCGGCGAGATCGAGATCGAGACCGGCCGGGACGGCGCCGGGATGATCGTCGCCGTCAGAGACCACGGGCCGGGGATCCCGGAGGCCGAGCGCGAGCGGGTGACCGACCGCTTCTACCGCGGGTCGGGGGCGCCGCCCGGCGGCTCGGGCCTGGGGCTTGCGATCGCGCGCGAGCTCGCCGAGAAGTGGGGCGGCGCTCTCCGGGTACTCGGCGCCGAGGGCGGGGGCACCCGGATCGAGGTCCGCCTCCGACCCGTCCGAACGTTAACCGAGCCTTAGCACGAGGGGGCGTACCCTCAGAAGCGTGAAGCGGTACCTCGCGGGTCTCGGACTCGGCATCGCCGGCGTCGCGCTCGCCCTCGGGCTGACGCTCGGGGCGCTCGCCGTGGCGGGACCGCACGTCGGCGAACCCCCGACGCCCCCCGCGATCACCCTGCCGCGGGAGCCGAGCCCCACGGTCTCGCCGAGCCCGGAGGACCGGAAGCCCCGCGAGGACCGCGGGGACGACGAGCGCGACGGGAAGGCGACGCCGAGCCCCACGGTCTCGAGCTCCGACGACCGGCCGAGCCCCACGCCGAGCGTCGAGGGCGACCACTCCGGTCCCGGCGGCGCTGGATCCGACGATCGTTCGGACGACCACGACGACTCGGGCCACGAGGACGAGCCGGACGACGACTGACGCACCGGACGGGCGGTTGCCGACGGCCCGCCGTTCGTGGAGACTGGGGCAGCACGGAGGGGAGTACCCATCACGGCGTCGCCGTCACCACGGCGCGAGCCCGGCGGCGCCGGCCCTCGAAGGGCGGGGAGACCTCCGATCGGAACGCCGGCACGAGCCGGCCGGACGTCGGGGGTGAGGGTTGAGCGCCGAACCGTGGATGTGGGTGGCCTTCGTGGGGCTGATCCTGGCCCTGCTCGCGCTGGACCTGTTCGTCTTCCACCGCGAGGCGCACGAGGTCTCCTTCCGCGAGGCGACGAAGTTCAGCATCTTCTGGATCGTCCTCGGCCTCGCCTTCGGAGGCGTGATCTTCGCCTGGCGGGGCTCGCAGGCGGGCGGCGAGTACCTGACCGGCTACCTGCTCGAGAAGAGCCTGGCCGTCGACAACATCTTCGTGTTCGCCGTGCTGTTCACGTACTTCGCGGTCCCGCCCAAGTACCAGCACCGGGTCCTGTTCTGGGGGATCGTGGGGGCGCTCGTGTTCCGAGCCATCTTCATCGCCGGCGGGGCCGCGCTCCTCGAGGCCTTCCATTGGACGATGTACGTGTTCGGCGCCTTCCTCGTGGCGACGGGCATCCGTCTGGCGACCCACCGCGACGTCGAGGTCCATCCCGAGCGGAACCCGGTGCTGCGCCTGTTCCGGAGGGTGGTGCCGAGCACGACCCGGTACCACGGGCAGCGCTTCGTGGTGCGCGAGGCGGGCCGCCTCGTCGCGACGCCCCTGTTCGCGGTCCTCGTCATGGTCGAGACCACCGACATCCTGTTCGCGGTGGACTCCATCCCGGCCATCTTCGCGGTGACCCGGGACCCGTTCCTCGTGTTCACCTCCAACGCGTTCGCGATCCTCGGCCTCCGGGCCCTGTACTTCATGCTCGCCGGCATGATTCGACGGTTCATCTACCTGAAGGTGGGGCTGTCGGTGGTCCTCGTCTTCGTCGGGGTGAAGATGCTCGTCGCGGACCTCTACAAGGTGCCCATCTGGGCCTCGCTCCTGTTCATCGCGCTCACGATCGGCGTCTCGATCTGGATCTCGCTGCGGGCCACCGCGAACGGCGGGCCGATCGCCGGAGCCCCCGCGCCGGAGGCCGACCGCGTGCCGTAGGGGCATCCCGATCGCCGCCCCCCCGGCGTAGGCTGAGCAGCGTGGGGCGCATCCTCGTCGGGACCTCCAGCTGGACCGACCCCACCCTCGTCAAGGAGGGCGGGTTCTACCCGCCCGAGGTGCGTACTGCCGAGGCGCGCCTGCGCTACTACGCGGAGCACTTCCCCATCGTCGAGGTGGACTCGACCTACTACGCGCCGCCCTCCGAGCGGAACGCCGTCCTGTGGGTGGAGCGCACCCCGAGCGACTTCACCTTCAACGTGAAGGCGTACTCGCTCCTCACCGGCCACCCGACGAGGCCCGACTCCCTCCCGGCCGACCTCCGCGAGGCGCTCCCCGCCGAGCTGCGCGGGAAGCGGAACGTGTACCGGGACCAGCTCCCCCGGGAGATCGTCGATGAGGTGTGGCGGCGCTTCCACGACGCGCTCATGCCGCTGCACTCGGCCGGCAAGCTCGGGGCCGTGCTGTTCCAGTTCCCCCAGTGGTTCGTGATCGGGCGCCGGAGCAAGGAGTACATCCTCGAGTGCGCCGAGCGCCTCCGGGACTTCCGGATCGCGGTCGAGTTCCGCCACCGGAGCTGGCTCGAGGGACCGAACGCCGAGGAGACGCTCTCGTTCCTGGGCGAGCACCGGCTCCCCTTCGTCTGCGTCGACATGCCCCAGGGCTTCGACTCGAGCCTGCCGCCGATCGCCGCTGCCACCGCCGAGGACCTCGCGATGGTCCGATTCCACGGGCGGAACCGCGAGGCGTGGACGTCGAGGTCGGCGAGCGCTTCCGAGCGCTTCCGCTACGACTACCGGCGCGAGGAGCTGGAGGAGTGGGTGCCGAAGATCCGGGGGCTCGCCGAGGAAGCCCGTGAGGTCCACGTGCTCATGAACAACTGCTACCGGGACTACGCCGTGCGGAGCGCCCGTCTGCTCCGCGACCTGCTGGAGGCGTGAGGTCCGGCCCAGGCCCGCGGGCGAGCCCGCGTGGAAGGGAGGGTAGCCTGGGCCGGACGCTCAAGCTCCCGCCACCGGCACGATCGGCGCCGGGTACCGACGTGATGCTAGCAGCGCGGGCTCGCGCCACGGGGCGAAGATCAGCGGCGGGGGGACGTCGGCGAGCTCGTCCACGTACCGCCGCACGTAGGTGCCGTCGGGATCGAACCGGCGCGCCTGTCGCACGGGGTTGAACGTCCGGCCCGGGCGCGGGTCGGTGCCGGTGCCGGCCGCCCACTGCCAGTTGCCGGCGTTGCTGGCGGGATCGCCGTCGGCCAGGAGGCGCGCGAAGAGCCTGGCGCCCTCTTGCCACGGGATCGCCAGCCGGCGCGCAAGGAACGAGGCGACGACCATCCTCGCGCGGTTGTGCATCCAGCCCTCGCGCCACAGTTGACGCATCGCGGCGTCCACCAGCGGGATCCCCGTCCTCCCCCGCAGCCACGCCTCCAGGGCCACCTCGGGGTCGAGCTGCGGGGCGGGACGCGCGGGCCCCGGGCGTAGGTCCCGCCACGCGAGCCGTGGGTCGTGGCGGAGCAGCTGCGCGTAGAAGTCGCGCCACGCGAGCTGACGGAGGAAGGCCTCAGCCCCGGGGAGGGTCGCCGCTCGGACCGCGACCTCGGTAGCCGAGAGGAAGCCGAAACGCAGGTCCGCACTGAGCCGCGAGCTGCCGCCCTCCTCCAGCGCATCGCGCCGCTCCCCATACCGGGAGAGCCCGCGCCGTAGGAACCGGTCGAGCCTCTGTCTCGCCGCTTCCTCGCCGCCCCGGAGCAGGTCCTCTGCATCGATCCGCACCTGCGCGGGGTCCGGCAGAGGCTCCGAGGGGATCTCCGGTGGGACACGGACGGCGCGCGGCGGCGGCAGGACGGACCGGCGCGGCGCGCCGAGCCAAGCCCGGTAGTACGGGGTGAACACGCGGTACGCCCCGCCGCTCGAGGTGGCCACGGCACCGGGCTCGACGGCGTAGGCGCCGGGCAGCACACGGAGCTCGATGCCCAGGGCTCGGAGCTCTCGTTCCAGCCTGAGCTCGCGGCTGACCGCCGTGCGAGAAACCCCGCCCGTGACGAGCACCCGCCGGACCCCCGCCTCGCGTGCGACCCGGAGGGCGGTCTCCGCCACGTCTCCTCGGCGCAGGATGAGCCGACCCCCGCGGCCCCTCAGCGCGCGGTCGAGGTCGCGCAACCCCTCGAGGAGGAGCCGAGCCCGGTTCGGGGACCGGGCCAAGAGCGCGGGATCCAACACGAACAGCGGCACCACCTCATCCGAGGACCTCACGGCGTCCACGAGCGCCGGGTGGTCGTGGACGCGGAGATCCCGCGTGAACAGCACGAGCGTACGCACAGCTCGACCCTACCGCGCGACCGGGAGACCTTGGGCGCGAACCCATGCGTTCCGGGGTCAGCGGGACGGGGTGACGGTGAGCGTGGGGATCAGGCTCACGGTCGGCTGAGGCGTGAGGACGAGCTCGCCGTAGTCCCGGCTGATCAGGTGACGCGTGACGGAGAGGCTCCCGGTCTCGGGGTCCTGCTCGATCACGTCGTAGGCGACGAGCCGAACCTCGGGCGAGCGCGAGAAGTACAGGACCTCGGCGGAGAAGGGGACGTCGAGGCCCCGGAACACCCCGGCGCCGTTGCCGCCCGTCGAGCCGACCCGCAGGAAGAGCGTCCCCCGGATCACCCGGGCGGTCGTCCGGTGGAAGTGCCCGGAGATCACCAGGCGGACCTCGCCGGCGAGATCCTCCGCCATGCGGTCGTCGTGGACCGCGACGACGTCGGGGGGCTCGTCGAGCCGGGCGAGGTCCTGCCGGATCTCGCCCGCGGCGGACCGGGCCTCCTCCTCGAAGGCCTCGGGGTCGATCCCCTCCTCGGTCCCGGAGGGGGTGAAGGCGGGGTGCCCGAGCCCGTAGATACGCAGACCGCCGACCTCCGCCACGTTCCCGTCGAGCACGATCGCGTTCGGGATCCTCGCCACCTCCGCCTGGAGGGCCAGGGAGTCGTGGTTCCCGCGGACGAAGACGTACGGGCGACCGAACGCCGAGATCCTCGTCGCGATGAGGTCCTCGAGGGGCGTGCCGAAGGAGGTGATGTCGCCGGTGTCCACGACGAGATCCGCCTCGAAGGCGTCGGCCACCTCCCGGGCGAAGTCCATCCCGAGGGGCGAGGCGTGCAGGTCCGAGACGTGGAGGACCCGGATCGACCCGACGCCCGGCAGCGGCTGCGCCTGGATCGAGGTGTACGCGCGCGTGGCGCTCGCGATGAGCGCCTGGAGCCCCGCGCGGAAGTCCTCGATCCGGTCGGTGGCCTCCCGGACCGGCCCGATCAGGTGCGAGGCCGTCCCGAGCGACCCCACGTACCGCGGCTCCGTGAAGGCCGCCGGACGGTACGTCCGCCAGGCGAGCGCCTCGAGCCCCCCGACGGCGAGGAGGGCCGTCAGGCAGGCGGCGGCGACGGCCCGCGGACGGCGCCGGAACACCAGCGCGCCGAGGATCCCCGCTCCCAGCACGGCGGCGAGGAGCAGACGGACGGCGAGGCGTGGGACCGCGGCCAGCGCGTCGGCCTGGACCCGGTCCACGAGCCCCCGGATCCCCACGCGCCCGACGACCTCCGTGAGTCGCTGCACCCCAACGTCGGTGAGCGTGGCCGAGACGTCGAGAGGGCCGACGTGGGTATCGGCGACCACCCGCCCGAACGGTGGCAACCCGAGATCGGTGACCCCGCGGCCGAGCGCGGGCCGAACCTCGACGCGGAACGGCCCGGTCCGGACCTCGGCCGGAGCGAGGAGCGCCGCCCCGAGCCACGCCCCGACCAGCCCGACGAGGACCGGCAGGACGGGAGCGGCTGCTCGCCGTGCGCGCTCCATCCGCGGATCCATGCCTCCACCTTACGCGCGGGGGCGCGCGGCCCCGGCTCCCGCGCGGCTCGCTCCGGTACGCTCGCGGTGGTGCTCGGCCGGCCGTGGAAGCTCGCGACGATCCGAGGGGTCCCCGTCTTCGTGGACCCCTCGTGGGTCTGGATCGCCGCCCTCGTCACGTACAGCCTCTGGGCGCGGCTCGCCGCACACCACCCGGGGGTCGACTCGCTCACCGCGCTCGCCTTCGCCGTGCTCGGCTCGGCCCTCTTCTTCGGCTCGGTGTTCCTGCACGAGGGGGCGCACGCCGTTGCCGCGCGCGCCTACGGCATCGAGGTGCAGGGCATCACGCTCGTGCTGTTCGGCGGGTTCACGAGCGCCCGCGCCGAGGCCCGAGGGCCGATGCCGGCCTTCGTCATCGCCGCGGTCGGGCCGGCGACGAGCCTGGGGCTCGCCGGCCTGTTCTGGGCGCTCACGCGGCTCACGGACCACTGGGTGCCGGCACCCGGGCTCGGCGGCGCGTGGGCGCCGCTGCCGGGGATCCTCGGCTACCTCGGCTGGGTGAACCTCCTCATGGCCGGGTTCAACGTGCTGCCGGGCCTCCCCCTCGACGGGGGACGGATGCTCCGGTCGCTGATCTGGAGGCTCTCGGGTCGGCAGGAGGTGGCGACCCGCGTCGCCGCCTGGATCGGCATGGGGCTCGGGGCGGCCCTGATCGGCCTCGCCCTCCTCGAGCTCGGGCGCGGCGAGCGGTTCGGCGCCGTGTGGCTGCTCATCATCGGGCTGTTCATCCTCCAGGGGGCCCGGACCTCGGGGCGCGCGGCGGCGGTCGAGCGGCGTCTGGCCGCGGGGCGCGTCGCCGACGCGATGGACCCGCCGCCCCCCGCCGTGCCGGCGGACCTCAGCCTCTCCGAGGCCCTCGACCGGTTCCTCCGAGGGCACGAGGACGAGGCGTTCCCCGTCGTCGCGGCCGGGCCCGTCATCGGC
>SIRV01000041.1 GCA_004366195.1 Actinomycetota bacterium | reverse complement strand
CCACCGACATGGAGTGGGCCAAGCAGCGCCTGGTCGACATCCAGTACGAGCGGAACCAGGTGAGCCTGACCCGGGGCCGGTTCCGGGTCCAGGGCGACGTGCTGGAGGTCTTCCCCGCCTACGAGGAGACCGCGGTGCGGATCGAGTGGTGGGGGGACGAGATCGAGCGCATCACGCGCTTCGATCCCCTCACCGGCGAGATCCTCGGCGAGCTCTCGGAGATCACGATCTACCCCGCGACCCACTACGTGGCCTCCGAGGAGCGGATGAAGCGGGCCATCGCGGCGATCGAGCAGGAGCTCGCCGAGCGCCTGGCCTGGCTGGAGTCCCAGGGCAAGCTGCTCGAGGCCGAGCGCCTGCGGATGCGGACCACCTACGACCTGGAGATGCTGCGCGAGGTCGGGTTCTGCTCGGGCATCGAGAACTACGCGCGCCACATCGACGGGCGGGCGCCCGGCGAGCCGCCGTACACGCTCCTCGACTACTTCCCCGAGGACTTCCTGTGCGTGATCGACGAGTCCCACGTGACGGTCCCGCAGCTCCACGGGATGTACGAGGGGGACCGGACCCGCAAGGAGACCCTGGTCGAGTACGGGTTCCGCCTGCCCTCGGCCCTCGACAACCGGCCCCTGCGCTTCGACGAGTTCATCGCCAAGGTCCCGCAGATCGTGTTCATGTCGGCCACGCCCGGCCCGTACGAGCTGCGGGTGAGCAAGCGGGTGGTCGAGCAGATCGTGCGGCCGACCGGGCTCGTCGACCCCGAGGTGCAGGTGCGGCCGACGCGGGGCCAGGTGGACGACCTCATCGAGGAGATCCGCAAGCGGGCCGCCGCCAGCCAGCGGGTCCTCGTCACGACCCTCACGAAGAAGATGGCCGAGGACCTGACCGACTACCTGCTCGAGATGGGGGTCCGCGTCCGCTACCTGCACTCGGAGATCGACACGCTGCAGCGGATCGAGATCGTGCGAGACCTGCGCCTCGGCGAGTTCGACGTGCTGGTGGGCATCAACCTGCTGCGGGAGGGCCTCGACCTGCCGGAGGTGTCGCTCGTTGCGATCCTCGACGCCGACAAGGAGGGCTTCCTGCGCTCGGAGACCTCGCTGATCCAGACCATCGGTCGCGCCGCTCGCAACGTGGACGGCACGGTGATCATGTACGCCGACGACGTGACCGACTCGATGCGCGCGGCGATCTCCGAGACCCAGCGTCGGCGGAAGATCCAGATGGAGTACAACCGGCGGCACGGCATCGACCCGCAGACCGTGCGGAAGAAGGTCTCCGACATCCTGCTCACGATGGCGGTGGAGGGGCGCGAGACCGCCCCGAAGCGCGAGCGCCGGCGCCGGGCCCGACCGGAGATGCCGACCGAGGAGCTCGAACGGTTGATCCGCAGCCTCGAGGAGGAGATGCACGAGGCCGCGAAGGACCTCCGCTTCGAGTACGCGGCGAGGCTCCGGGACGAGGTGCACGAGCTCCGCAAGGAGCTGCGGGCGATGCGCGAGGCCGGGGTGCGCTCGTGAGCCGGGCCCTCGTCGTCCGGGCGCCGATGGCGTGGCTCGCGCCCGGGCGGACGGTCGAGGGCGCGGCGATCGTGATCGAGCGGGGGGTCATCACGTACGCGGGCACGGCGGCCCAGGCGCCGGAGCCTCGGGACGTCGAGGCGGTCGACGTGGACGGCTTCGTCCTCCCGGCCATCGCCGACCGCCACGTGCACATCGGACTCGCCGACCCCGCCGCGGTCCTCATGCGGGGGGTGACGGCCGTGCGGGACCTGGGCTGGCCGCCGGATGTGATCTTCCCCCTGGCCGACGCCTCCGAGCTGCCGAGCTACAACGGGCCGCTGATCCGGGCGGCGGGGCCGATGCTCACGGCCCCTGGCGGCTATCCCACGCGTGACCGATGGGCCCCGCCGGGGACCGGGCTCGAGGTCCACGATCCCGGCGAGGCGGAGCGCGCCGTCCGGATGCTCGCCGCCCGCGGCGCCGTGGCGATCAAGGTGGCGTTGAACGCGGCCGCGGGCCCCACCCTCTCCGACGCCGAGCTCGCGGCGATCTGCCGGACGGCCGGCGAGGAGAAGCTGCCGGTCGTCGCCCACGTGGAGGGGCCCGGGCAGGTCGAGCGGGCGCTGGGGGCCGGGGTGCGGGAGCTCGCGCACACGCCGTGGACGGAGGCGCTGCCCGACCGGGTGGTGCAGGCGCTCGCCAAGAGCATCCGGATCGTCTCGACCCTGGACATCCAGAGCTTCGGCGGCGACACCCCCGAGGTCCGCACGGCGGTGGACAACCTCCGCCGCTTCCACGAGGCCGGTGGGGTCGTCCTGTACGGGACCGATCTGGGGAACGGTCCCATCCCTCCCGGTGTGGACGTCCGGGAGGTGCTCCTGCTGGCGGAGGCGGGGCTCGATCCGGAGGAGATCGTGCAGGCGATGGCGCGAGGGCCCTTGGAGCGCAACGCGCCCGGCGACCTCCTGGCCCTCGGGCGGAACCCCTTCGAGGAGCTCGACGCGTTCGCCGACGTGCGGCTCGTGGTGCGCGCCGGGCGCGTCGCGCATCGCCGGAGCTGAGCCCGGTCAGAGGAGCCGCGCGAGCTCGTCGAAGCAGCGGTCGATGTCGTCCTCGGTGTTGAAGAAGTGCGGGCTGATCCGCAGGCCGTCGCCGCGGACGTCGATGCAGACGTCGCGCTCGAGCAGGGCGCGGCCGATCTCGGCGGCCCCCGGGCCCACCTGCACGTTCACCAGACCGCCGCGGGCCTCGCGCTCGCGCGGCGTGCGGACCGGGAGGCCGAGGGCGTCGGCCCGGGCGATCACGTGGTCGGTGAGCTCGCCCTGG
>SIRV01000040.1 GCA_004366195.1 Actinomycetota bacterium | reverse complement strand
GCGCACGGCCGAGCGCCTGCCGCCGGGGGTCGCGACGGCGATGCCCCTGGAGGCGCTGCGGCGCGAGTGCCTGGCCGGCACGCCCGAGCAGGCCCTGGAGCGCCTGGCGCGCTTCGCCGAGCTCGGCGTGGAGGAGCTCGTCGTCTCGCCGGCGCCGATCTGGTTCTCGCTGCCGGATCCGTCGATGCTGGAGCTCGTGGCCGAGACCCTGATCCCCGGCGCGCACGCTCTGTGATGGACGCCCTGGAGGCCGCCGTCGCCGTGCTCCGCGAGGAGGGCGAGCCCCTGCACTGGACGAGGATCCAGGACCTCGCGCTCCGCCGCGGCTACCTCGACCCGTTCGAGACCCCGAACGTCCGCAAGGAGCTGCTCGCCGCCCTCGCCCGGGGGGTGCGCGAGGGCCGGCTGGTGAAGGAATCGAGCGGCGTGTACCGGCTGCCCTAACCCCACATGCGGGCCGGGAGCGGGCCGTAGGTGATCTCGGGGTGCAGGAGCAGGTGCTCGCCGTCGAAGGCCCGGACGACGGGGTGGATCTCGAGGGGGACGAGATCGGCTCCCGGCGGCGAGAGCACCGGCCGCCCCTCGCGGTCGTAGCGGGCGAAGACCTCCCCGTCCTGCGTCCAGACGACCTCGTGCGCGTCCTCGTCCCACTCGAACGATCCGGTCGCGTGCGCCGGCAGACCGAGCGCGTAGGAGCCGCCGGGGGCGTGGACGAGCAGGAACGGGCCGCGGGTGGTCTCCACGACCGCAGCCGACCCCACGGCCTCCACGAGGTCGGCCCGGACCACGAGGTAGCCGCTCGGCAGGAGCTCGCCCTCGCGGAGGGGGAGCGGCTCGATCGACGCCACGATCCCCCGCGCCGCCTCCTCGAGGCCCGCGGGCGCCTCGGAGCCCAGCGTCACGCCGAGGATGAAGTCGAGCCCCCGCGCCCGGAACGGGAGCATGGCCCCGTGGACCCGGCTCGCGGTGAGGTCCTCCCACCGCAGCGGGAACGTGGAGTCGTCCTGGTGGGGGTCCGGGAAGGGTCCCCCCTCGGCGTGGATGACGAGGACCGCGACCCCGTCCGGCTCCACCCCCTCGAGGTTCACGGACGTGCCGCCCTCGCGGAGCCGGAGCGGGACGGAGCTGATCGCGACGCCGTTGATCTGCTGCCTGCCGTCGAACCCGCCGAAGGGCAGGACGTGCCAGCCGGGCGGCACCTCGACGCTCCAGCCGAGGGGGTCGGTGTAGCGCGTGGGCTCTCCGGTCACGTCGGTGGCGGGGCGCTCGGGCGCGCGGAGCGCCGACCAGGCGAGCCAGCCGGGCACGAGGAGCGTGGCGAGCGCCACGGCCCCGGCGGCGAGCCGTCGGGCGGTCCGTCGGCGGCGTACGCGCGTCTCGACGGCCTCCAGGCTCACTCTCGGCCGGTAGGAGCCGACCGCCCGCTCGAGGAGGTCGCGCACGTCACCCATCGGCACCCCCGACACGCTCCCGCAAGGTCCGACGGGCCCGGTGGAGGCGTCCCCGCACCGAGGCCGCGTCGATGCCGAGCATCGCGCCGGCCTCCTCGGCCGTGTAGCCGAGCCACTCGACGAGCGCGAGCGCCTCGCGCTGGGTCCGCGGCAGGCCGCGGATAGCGCGCAGCAGGTCGAGGCGCTGATCGGCAGCCTCCGCCTCGTCGGTCGGGAGGGGCGCGATCCGACGGCGCGCGGCGCGCGCGAGACGCCGCACGGCGTTGCGGTGGAGGTTGAGCGCCGTCCGGTACACGTAGCCCTCCGGATCCGCCATCGCCGAGACCCGGTCCCAGCGCTCGAGCGCCCGGGCCATCGCCTCCTGCGCGAGGTCCTCGGCCTCCCCCGGGTCACCGGAGAGCACCAGGCATGCCCGCACCAGCCGGGCGTGGTGCTCGCCGAAGAACCCGTCGAAGCTGGCCGGCGCGCGCGTCACCGGGACAGTCTGGACCAACACGCCCCATGAACCCCGGACGCGCCCGGAACGTTCGGGTCGAGATCCCCGCCCGCCCCCGTCCCCGCGCCGGCGTGTCGGCCGTGAGCGTCAGCGGTACGCGATGCGCGAGTAGCGCTCGAGCTTCTCGAACCGGTGCTCGGCCTCGATCCAGCGGACGGTGCCGGTGCGGGAGCGCATCACGAGGGACCAGGTCGTCGCCCCGTCCGGCCAGTACTTCACGCCGCGGAGCAGCCATCCGCTCGTGATGCCGGTGGCGGCGAAGAACACGTCGTCCCCGGCGACGAGGTCGTCGGTGGTGAGGACCCGGTCGAGGTCGAAGCCGGCCTCGACGAGCCTGGCCCGCTCCTCGTCGTTCCGCGGGTACAGGCGGCCCTGGATCGCGCCCCCCAGGCACTTCAGGGCGGCGGCGGCGATGACGCCCTCGGGGGTGCCCCCGATGCCGAGGAGGAGGTCGATGCCGGAGCGACGGGTGATCGCGGTGGCGATGGCGCCGGCCACGTCGCCGTCGGTGATGAGGAACACCTTGGCCCCGACCTCGCGGACCGCGCGGATGATGTCGGCGTGCCGGTCCCGGTCGAGGATGGTGACGGCCACCTCCTCGACGCGCTTGCCCTTGGCCTTGGCGACCCGACGCACGTTCTCCTCGGGCGGCGCGGTGACGTCGATCGCGTCCGCCGCATCCGGTCCGGTCGCCACCTTCTCCATGTAGACCGCGGCGCCGGGGAAGAACATGGAGCCCCGCTCGGCGAGGGCGATGACCGAGAGCGCGTTGGGCTGCCCCACCGAGGTGAGGCGGGTCCCGTCGATGGGGTCCACCGCCACGTCCACCGCGGGGCCGGTGCCGTTCCCCACGGCCTCGCCGTTGTAGAGCATGGGGGCCTCGTCCTTCTCGCCCTCGCCGATCACGACGACCCCCTGCATCGCCACCGTGTCGATCATCAGGCGCATCGCGTCGACCGCGGCCTGGTCGGCGGCGGTCTTGTCGCCGCGCCCGATCCACCGACCGGCGGCGAGGGCGGCCGCCTCGGTCACGCGGACCAGCTCGATCGCGAGGTTCCGGTCCGGTCGCTGCTCCTCGGCCATGGCGGTCCCCGTTCCCTCCCGTCTCCGGTACGTCCGCTCATCCTAGCCGCCTGGGCGGGTGCGAGGCAGGTCTCGCGGCGGATCCTCGACGCGGCCGTGGTGCGAGCGCGTCGGCGTCCCGACGCGAACCCCTGGCGCTCGATCCCGCGCCGTCGGCGATGACGTCCCCCTCGGGCTCCTCCTGGCCTATCCGAGGGAAGCGCCGGGGGGAAGCACCCGCAGGGTTGCGCCTCTTGACATGGGGGGGGTACTTCTGGAGGTCAGGTGACG
Organism: Actinomycetota bacterium; assembly: GCA_004366195.1. Taxonomy (GTDB): domain Bacteria; phylum Actinomycetota; class UBA4738; order UBA4738; family HRBIN12; genus HRBIN12. The sequence continues at coordinate 6,523 of SIRV01000040.1, read as the reverse complement.
TGATGAGACGTGCGTTGGCATGTCTCGTGGAAGCGAGCATGGTAGTCCTCGCGATCCCGGCGCTTGCCCAGGCCCGACCCGCCCCGGACCGCGAGAACGCCAACTACGACGTGGTGGTAACGCAGACCACCCAGATGGGAAACCATCAGGGGATCCGGGCGAGCGTCTGGTTCGGGCGGGGTAATGACGATCGCACCCCTCACGGATACCGAGCATGAGGTCATCCGCGACTGAGGGTCGCGATCGAACACCAGCGCTGAGGCAGATCGAACGCCACCTGGAGAGGGGGTGGGCAGGATGAGGCGGGCGCTGGTCGTGGCGGCCTCGCTCGTGCTGGCGCTGGGCGTGCGGTTCGTGGTCCTGCGCGGGCCTGGGGGATCCGGCCAAGGGGCCCGGGGGATCCGGCCAAGGGGAACGGGTCGACGTCCCATTCATCCTGCCGCACTGCGGGGGTACCCGGGTGAGCTTCGCCGAGGCCTTCTCCACCACGCCGTACACGGGGGATCTCCCCGCAGCCGGCAGCGCGAGCATGGCGGAGCTGGAGGCCGTCTGGGACTGCGGGGCACGGCCAGGCTGTTGGAGCTCCGTACCGGCGTGCACGTGGCGCTCGACGTGAGCACCGTAGCGGACCCGGGCGCGGCGTGGGAGCGCCTCGTTGCGACCGAGGAGGGCTTGGCAGACGCCGAGGGTCATCCCAACATCTACTCGGTGGGCGCCCTCGAGGGCGTGCCCGCCGTGCTCATCGACCGGGCGGCGGACCCCAACGACGATGCGAACGGCGGGGGCACGTTCGTGGTGAAGGGGGTGTACGTCGCCGTCGGCGGCGACGGGAGGATCCCGCTCTCGGAGCTCGTGGAGGCGGCCGAGGGGCTCCGGGTCGGCCTCCGGTAGCGCCTCAGGCTCGCCCCTCGCGGAGCGGGGGGGCGAGGCCGCGCTCCGCGTACCACGCGAGCGCGCGCCGGACCGTCTCCTCCATCGGCGTGTAGCGCAGGCCGAGCTCCCGTTCGGCGCGGGACCCGTCGTAGCGATGGCCGTGCAGGAGCGTCCGAACCGCCTCGCGGCACAGGGGGAACTCGCGGCGGGTGAGCCGCCCGGCGACCTCCATGGCCTCCCCGACGGCTCGGGCCGTCCAGCGGGGGGCGAACCGGACCCGTCGCGGCTCGCCGGTGAGGCGACGGAGCAAGGCCACCGCCTCCCGGGTCGTGATGGTGAAGCCGTTCAGCAGGTACCGCTCACCGCCTCGGCCCCGCTCGGCGGCGAGCACGTGGCCCTCCGCGCAGTCCAGGGCGTCGACGATGGAGACGTGGGTGTCGACGAGGACCGGCAGCCGTCCGTTCACCAGGTCGAGGAGGAGCCGGGCCGAACCCCGCACGCGCCCCGGCCCCTGAACCGAGGAGGGGTTCACGCACACCGTGTCGAGCCCGAGCCTCGCGGACCAGTCGAGGACCCGGCGCTCGGCGAGGTGCTTCGAGCGCTCGTACCGTGAGAGGTACCAGCCGCGGTGCGGGGAGTCCTCCCGTCCGACCGTCCCGGGAGCCTCGCCGATCGTCGCGGCCGACGAGGTGTGGACCAGCCGGCGGACGCCGGTCGCCACCGCGGCGCGGACGACGTTGCCCGAGCCCTCGATGTTCACGCGGTCCATCGGTCCCGGGTCGCGCACGCACATCGCGTTCACGCCCGCCGCGTGGTAGACGAGCTCGCACCCGCGCATCGCCTCCACGAGCGAGGGGAGGTCGAGCACGTCCCCCAGCACCGGCCTCGCGCCCCGGCCCGCGACCGCCGCCGCGGCCTCCTCCGAGCGGACCAGGGCCCGGACCTCGAGGCCGTCGGCGAGCAGGCGCTCGAGCAAGGCGCCGCCGACGAACCCGGTGGCGCCGGTGAGGAGGACCGGTCCGGCCACGGCCTCAGCGCCGCGCCCTCGAGCGCGGCAGGACGACGGCGAACCGAGCCAGGTACTCGAGGGCCGAGGCGATCGTGACCGCCGCCGCCGCGAGCATCGCCCACTGGTCGAGGTACCAGGGGCCGAGGGGGCGGAAGGGGCGCCAGATCGCGAGCAGGATGGCGACGAACTGCACGTTGGCCTTGAGCTTGCCCCAGACCGAGGGCTTCATGACCTCGCCGCCGGCGGCGACGACCCCCCGCAGGCCGAGGATGAGGAGCTCGCGCCCGACGATGATGAAGGCGATCCAGGGCGAGGCCCGGCCCACCGCCACCAGGGCGACGAGCACGCCGGAGACGAGGAGCTTGTCGGCCGTGGTGTCGAGGAAGTTCCCGAGCACCGTGACCCGCTTCCAGCGGCGGGCCAGGTAGCCGTCGAAGAAGTCGGTGATCGCGGCGAACGCGAAGAGCCAGCCGGCGAGGGCCGTCGCGACCTCGCCCCGGTCCAGGACCAGCCACATCACCACGGGCACCAGGACGGCCCGCAGGTAGGTGATCGCCTCCAGGGCGACGGCGGCGCGACGGTCGGCGGCTTCGCTCACGGGCGCTCGTCCCGCATCCTACCGAGGGAGCGCCGCCGCTCAGGGCTCGGGGTTCATCGAGGGCTCCCGCGCCAGCTCCGCGGCTCCCTCGGCCAGCTTCCGGCTGTGGGAGACGAGGACGAGCCCGACCACGCCGCCCCCTCAGGCGCGAGAGGCCAGCGTGCCGACGAGGAACATGCCGTACCCGACCGTGAGGATGCCCAGGATCCACATCGCCGCGTCGATCCGTCGGCGTGCGCGAGGTCCGGCGCCGAGGTCGAGGAGCACGTTCCGCACCCCCATGAGCGCGTGCGCGGTCACCGTGACCAGGAAGGCGCTCTCGAGCGTGAACATGACCGGGCTCGCGATGTAGTCGAGGACCTGTCGGTACGTCCGCAGCCCCCCGACCTCCTCGACGACGAAGTGGTGAGCCACCATGTGGATCGCGGCCAGGACCAGCAGGGCGAGACCGCTCAGCACCGTCCAGCGCCAGGCGCGCGCCGCCCGGGCATCGGGTGTCGGGCGATAGGCGGCCGGACCCGGCCTCGTCGGAGCGACCCGGGGTCGCGTGGGGGTCTCCACCTCAACCGCCCCCCACGATCCGGACCGCACCGGCCGTGAGCGCCAGCACGCCGACCACGGTGAACGCCCAGAACAGAGCGCGCTGCCGCTCGGGAACGACGCCGCTGCCGACGAGGGTCACGCGGATCCCGTTCAGCCCGTGGAACAGGAGCCCGAACAGGAGCAGCACGTCGAGCCCGAGGAAGGCCCCGGTCGTGGCCAGCCGCAGGAAGTCGCCCCAGGCGTCCTCCCCGCGGAGCAGGAGCGAGAGCACGCCGAGGTGCAGGTACAGGTACAGGACCAGGCCGAGCGCCGTGATGCGGTTCAGCGCGAAGGCGAAGGAGCCGAGGGCCCGGCCGCGCGGATCGAACCACGCCAGAGGGGTCATCCCCGCGCCTTTGCGCAGCACCGGTCCCGGGCGCTCGCGCTCGGCGAGCCACGGCAGGTCCGCGTCGTCGCGTCGGTTCATCTCGCCTCCTCCATCGGCGCGTGCCCCCGCGCCAACATCCCGCGCAGCGTCATGATGCGCTCGGCCGGACGGACGTCGGAGGGGCAGGCTCGCGTGCACTCGAAGATCGCGTGGCAGCGCCAGACGCCGTCGGGCTCGTCGGCCCACGCCAGCAGGGCGGCCAGGTCGGCGCCCCGCCGCTCCTCCACGATCCGCTCGGCGGCGGCCAGCGCCGCGGGTCCGACGTAGCGATCGTCGGTCGCCGCGATGGGGCAGGCCGACAGGCACAGGCCGCACTCGATGCAATCCTCGTACCGGACGTACGTGGCGATCCCCTCGGGGGTCTTCGCGCCGGGGAGGAGCTCGCTCTCGCGCACCAGCGGGTGCTCGTCCGGGTAGCGCGCGTAGAAGGCCCGCATGTCCACCACCAGATCGGTGAGGACGGGGAGGTTGGCCACCGGCTCGACGGTGATCTCTCGGCCGAGGTCCTCCACGGGGGTCACGCACATGAGGACCTCTCGGCCGTCGACGCGGACGCCGCAGGTGCCGCACGACGCGTGGGAGCAGGAGTGCCGGATCGCGAGCGAGGGGTCGACGTGGAGCTGGATCCAGCGCATCGCATCCAACACCGTCGTCCGCGCCTCGACGGGGACGTCGAAGGTCTCGTAGCGCGGGCCGCGGTCGCCGCGCTTGTAGCGGAACACGCGGAACCGTCGGGTCCGGGTGGGACCCTCGGCGCCGGCGCTGCTGCGCTGATCGGTCTCGATCCGCACGGCGTCACCTCCCGTCCGTGTAGTAGGCGGTGTGGGGGAGCAGGACGGTCTCCCGCGTGCGGCACTCGGCGTCGATGCCGAGCTTGGCGCAGACGACGTCGGCGCAGGCCTCGGCCATGGCGCGGAGCGTCGTGCCCTTCCCCCCGGTGATGGTGACGAACCCCTCGACCCCATCCGACTCCCGGTGGTCGAAGGTCTTGAAGGTGCGCGAGAGCTCGCGCCCCGTCTCCGCCTCGCCGCGCGAGCCGACCAGCGGGCGCGCCGCCGACCACGCGGCCCGTCGCTCGGCGCGGGCCACCGCCGGCACGAGCCTCGCGCCCTCCTCGCACATCGTGCGCACGTGGTCCTCGGGGACGCCGAGGTCGTCGGGGTCGTGCACCGTCCACGAGGAGGTGCCGAGCACGGACAGGCCCCGCTGGGGCACGATGAGGTCCCCGTCCCCCGGGCGGTGCAGGCGGCTCAGGACCATGTTGCAGAGCCGGCCCCGGACGGCGACGAGCACCCCCGGCGAGGGGCGGATCGGGAGGTCGACCCCGGCCATCCGCGCGATCTTCCCCGACCACGGCCCCGCCGCGTTCACCACGACGTCGGCGCGGATCTCGCCCTCCCGCCCGGTCACGTGGTCGCGGACGCGGGCCCCGGAGACCACGCGGTCGCGCACGAGCAGGTCGACGACCTCGACGTAGGGGAGGATCCTCGCCCCGTTCGCCTTCGCGGTGGCGAAGAAGCGCAGCGGCATCCGCATGGCGTCCATCGTGGCGTCCGGCACCCGCACCGCGGCCTTCAGATCCGGGTTCAGGTTCGGCTCCAGCGCGAGCGCCTCGGCCGGGGTCAGCGGCTGCGTGGGGATGCCGCACGCGGCGCACGCCTCGAGGAAGGGCTCGAGGTACTCCATATCCTCCTCCGTCAGCGCGACGAAGAGCCCGTCGTTCTCCTCGAAGGACCCCGGGCAGATCCGGCGCAGGATGCGGTTCTCCTGGATGCACTCGACGGCCGAGGCCGGGTCGCGGACGGCGTAGCGCGCCCCGCTGTGGAGCAGGCCGTGGTGCCGGCCGGTCGTCCCCGAGGTGATCTCGCCCCGCTCGACGAGGGTCACGGCGAGTCCCCGCAGCGCGAGGTCGTGGGCCAGGGCGCCCCCCGTTCCCCCGCCTCCGACGATCAGCACGTGGGCGGGTGCGCTGCTCATGAGGGCTCGCCCTCCCGGCCCCGCGGTCGGCCCCCGGCGAGCGGATCTCGCACGCCTCGCCTACCCCTGCTCCACCCAGTCGAAGGTCCGCGTGACCGCCTTCTTCCAGTAGCGGTACTCGCGCTCCACCTTCTCCGCGGGCATCTGGGGCCGCCACTCCTTGTCCTTGCCCCAGTTCACCCGCAGGTCCTCGACCTCCTTCCAGAAGCCGACCGCGAGCCCCGCCGCGTACGCCGCGCCGAGCGAGGTGGTCTCGGCCACCTTCGGCCGGATCACCGGCACACGGAGCACGTCGGCCTGGAACTGCATGAGGAGCTCGTTGTACACCATGCCGCCGTCCACCTTCAGGGCGGTCAGGGTGACGCCGGAGTCCTCGTGCATGGCGTCCAGGACCTCGCGCGTCTGCCACGCGGTGGCCTCCAGGGCGGCCCGGGCGATGTGCCCCTTGTTGATGTACCGCGTCAGGCCCACGATCACGCCGCGGGCGTCCGAACGCCAGTACGGGGCGAACAGGCCGGAGAACGCCGGCACGAAGTAGACGCCGCCGTTGTCCTCGACGGTGCGGGCGAGCGCCTCGACGTCGGCCGACTTCTCGATCAGCCCCAGGTTGTCGCGGAGCCACTGCACGAGGGCGCCGGTGATCGCGATGGAGCCCTCGAGGCAGTAGACGGCCGGCTGGTCCCCGATCTTGTATCCGAGGGTCGTGAGCAGGCCGCTCTTGGACGGCACGGGCTTGGTCCCCGTGTTCAGCAGCATGAAGCAGCCGGTGCCGTAGGTGTTCTTCGCCTCGCCCTCCGAGAAGCAGGTCTGCCCGAACAGGGCGGCCTGCTGGTCGCCGAGGTCCCCGGCCACGGGCACGCCGGCGAGGTCGCCGACGGCCGTGCCGTAGACCTCGCTCGAGGGACGGACGGCGGGCAGCATCGCCCGCGGGATCCCCATGAGGTCGAGGATCTCGTCATCCCAGTCGAGGGTCTCGAGGTTCATGAGCATCGTGCGGCTGGCGTTCGACACGTCGGTGACGTGCACCCCGCCGTCGGGGCCGCCCGTCAGGTTCCAGATGCACCACGTGTCGATGTTGCCGAACAGCACCTCGCCC
>ML214168.1:570-17803 GCA_004366195.1 Actinomycetota bacterium | reverse complement strand
CCGCCGCGCCGCCGCCGCCCGCTCCTGCTCCCTGGCCCCGAGCAGCAGGCTGCCGTGCTCCCGCTCCCATGCGGCGAGCTCGGGGAAGGTGGCTCGCACGGACAGCCGGTCCACGTCGCCGGCGAACAGCCCCCCGAGGAGCGGCGCGACCAGCCTCTCCGTCGCCTCGTCTCCGATCCGCCGCCGCAGGAGCGCGCCCAGGGACTCGTCCTCGTCGCTCGTCCGGCGGGGGAGAGCCAGGTCCCCCGCCGCCCGCAGCTTCCCGGCGAGCGACATCCCCGGCCAGCGCAGGAGCTCGCCCACGTCGGTGGAGATGCCGAACGGCCCGCTCGGGAATCGGAGCAGCCCCCGGTCGGTGTAGACGTGGGTCGGAACGGGGGCCGGCGGCACCAGGTCGTCCCCCAGCCCGAGCTCGCGGCAGAGCTCGACCGCCCACGGCTTGCGGCCGAGGAGGGAGTCCGGGCCGGCCTCGAGCTCGAGGCCCCCGACCTCCGCCGAGCGGACCTTGCCCCCCGGCTCATCGTCCGCCTCCAGCACGACGACCTCACGGCCCGCGCGCAGGAGCCGGTACGCGGTCGCGAGCCCTGCCACCCCCCCACCGACGACGACGACGGGCTCGCTCACGGCGCCCGGCCGAGGTGCTCGCGCACCACGGCCGCCAGGACCCGGGCGAAGGCGGGGTCGTCGTTCGGCATCTCGGTGCGCGCGAAATGGATCCCCGCCTCCTCCGCGATCGCCCGGCACGCGATGTCGAGGTCGTAGAGGGTCTCGAGGTGGTCGGCGACGAACCCCGCCGAGCAGACCACGACCGCCCGATGGCCCTCCTCCGCCAGGGCGGGGATCACCTCCTCGATCGGCGGGCCCCACCAGGGGTCCCGGGTGCGCCCCACGCTCTGCCAGGCGGTGCGCCAGCGCTCGAGACCGAGCTCCCGAGCCACGAGCTCCGCCGTCCCCCGCAGCTCGCGCTCGTACCGGCAGCCGTCGGGGCACGCCTCGCACGTCTTGCAGCGCAACGACCCATCCGCGAGCGTCCGCACCGGGAGGCTGTGGGCGGTGAAGACGACGACGGCGTCCTCGCGTTCGGCGGGGCCGAGGGTGGCGAGGGCCTTCGCCACCCGGCGGGCGAGGAGCTCGACGAACAGGGGGTGGTCGTGGAAGCTCTCGATGAAGGTGAAGGCGGGGCCGCCGTCCTGCAGCGCCGCCTCGACGCGCTCGCGGTAGGTCTCCGTCGACATCGCCGACCAGTGGGGGGCCATGACCAGGCCGACCGCCCGGCCGATGCCGTCCCGGCGCATCTCGGCCACGGCGTCGGCGATCCACGGGGGCGAGTGCTTCATCCCGAGGTAGGCGCGGTACCCGCCGGGCTCGGCCGCGTTCAGCTCCCGCTCGAGCCCCTCGGCCTGGCGGCGGGTGATCTCGAGCAGCGGGAAGCGGTTCCCGATGGCCTCGTACCGCTCGCGCAGCTCGGCGAGGAGCTCGGGCGAGGGCGGCCTCCCACCACGGATGTCGGTGTAGTAGCGCTCGATGTCCTCGGGCCCGCTCGCGGTCCCGTAGGCCATCACGAGCACGCCGATCGGCTCACTCATCGCATCTCCATGCTCGGGCGACGCCCCCAGCATACGCACGGCGATCCGATGGCCGCCGAGGCGGTGGGCGGTCCGACCGATCCGGCGGGAGGGGTGGGATTCGAACCCACGAGCGGGTCGCCCCGCCAACGGTTTTCAAGACCGTCGCCTTCGTCCGCTCGGCCACCCTCCCGGGCGCGAGTGTAGCCCCTGCACGTGTCGGCGGAGCCTCGTAGGATGGCGCCGGCATGACGGAGCGGGGGGCATCCGCCGAGCCTCTGGACCCGCGGCTCCAGGGGTGGAGCGAGCAGCTCTACCGGATGCTGGTCGAGCGGGTCCCGGCCGTCGTGTACATCGACACCAACGAGCAGCGTCCCGACACGCTGTACATGAGCCCGCAGATCGAGCAGATCCTCGGGTATCCGGCCGAGCGGTACCTGCGCGATCCCTCCCAGTGGTACCGCCAGGTCTACCCGGACGACGTCGACCGCATCGCTGCGGAGTGGCGACGCGCCCGGGAGGACCAGGACCTGTTCGAGTGCGAGTACCGCATGGTGTCGGCGGACGATCGGATCGTGTGGATCCGCGACAGCGCCCTGCCGATCCGAGACGATCGGGGGGAGATCCTGTTCTGGCAGGGCGTCCTCTACGACGTCACCGAGGAGAAGCAGCACGAGGAGGAGCTCCGCCGCGCCGAGCAGCAGTACCGCGCGCTCGTCGAGAACCTCCCCGCCATCGTGTACCTCGTGGCTCCCGACGACGACCGGCGGACCATCTACGTGAGCCCCCAGGTGGAGCGCGCCCTCGGCTACACGCGGCAGGAGTGGCTCGACCAGCCCGACATCTGGATGGAGCTCCTCCACCCCGACGACCGCGAGCCCGCCCTCGCCGCCCTCGACGAGCACAACCGCACCGGCGAGCCGTGGAGCCGCGAGTACCGGCTGATCGCCGCCGACGGACGCGCGGTGTGGTTCCGGGACGTCGCCACGCTCGTCCGGGACGCCGACGGCACGCCCTTGTACTGGCAGGGGATCCAGCTGGACATCACGGAGCTCAAGGACGCCGAGGAGGAGCTGCGCAAGGCCCACGCCGAGCTCGAGCGACGGGTCGCCGAGCGGACCGCCGAGCTGGAGGAGGCCAACGTCCTCCTCTCCCTCGAGATCGCCGAGCGTCGACGCGCCGAGGCCGAGCTCGCGGAGGCGGAGCGCCGGTACCGGCTCCTCGCCGAGCAGATCCCCGCGGTGACCTACACGTGGGGGGTCGGCGAGGGGCTGCTCGAGGCGTACACCAGCCCCCGCATCACCGATCTCCTCGGCTACACGGTGGAGGAGTGGCACCGCGACCCGGACTTCTGGATGTCCCGGCTCCACCCCGACGACCGTCGCCGGGTCATCGCCGCCACCCTCCGCTCCGAGACGACCGGCGAGCCCTTCCGCGAGGAGTACCGGTACCTCCACAAGGACGGCCACATCGTGTGGGTGCACGACGAGGCCGTGCTCGTGGGCCGCCACGCCGACGGCCGCCCCAGGCTCTTCCAGGGCTTCATGCTCGACATCTCCGCCCGCAAGGAGGCCGAGGCGGCGCGCAGCGAGGCGGAGGAGCGCTACCGGACGCTCGTGGAACAGCTCCCGGCCATCGTGTACGTCGAGGAGCCGAACCGGCCCCCGGGCGAGAGCCACCTCCGGTACCTCTCACCCCAGGTGGAGGTCATCACCGGGTACACCGCGGAGGAGCTCACGGCCGATCCGACGCACTTCGAGCGGATGCTCCACCCGGACGATCGCGCCCGGGTCCTGGCCGCCAACGCGCGGTGCGAGGAGACCGGCGAGCCCTTCGACGAGGTCTACCGGATCTTCACCAAGGACGGGCGCGTCGTCTGGCTCCACAGCCGCGCCGTGCTCGTTCGCGACGAGGCCGGACGCCCCCGCTACTGGCACGGCGTCACGCTCGACGTGACCGAGCAGCGCGCGACCCTGCAGCGCCTGGAGGCGCTCGAGCGACGCTACGCCGACCTCGCGTTCCAGACCTTCCGCACCCTCGGCCTCCACGCGGATCAGGTCTGAGGGAGCCACACCTCCACGCGCGTCCCACCCTCCGGTCGCGGCCCGACCTCGAGCCTTCCGCCGAACAGCGCGGCCCGCTCGCGCATGCCCCGCAGCCCGAAGTGACCGGGCTCATCCCGGACCCGGTCCGGCGGGATCCCCACACCGTCGTCCTCCACGACGATCCGCACACCGCCCTCGTGGTCCTCGATCCGGACCCGGGCATGCCTCGCCCTCGCATGCTTGCGGACGTTGGCGAGCGCCTCCTGGACGATGCGGAAGGCCGCGGTGCGCACCTCCATCGGTAGCTCCCTGCTCGAGCGGTCCTCCACCGAGACCGCGACCCCGAGCTCCTCGCCCCGGGCGGCGAGCTCCATCACCGAGTCCGCGAGCCCCGTCTCGATCGAGGGCGGCGCGAGGTCGAACAGCAGCGTGCGCAGGCGGGTGACCGCGCGACCGACCGAGTCCCGGAGCCGGTGGACGCGCTCCAGGGCCCGTTGGTCCTCGCACTCCTCGGCCAGCAGGTCGAGCTGCATGGCGACGGCGACCATCGCCTGGACGGGGTCGTCGTGGATGTCCGCGGCGATCCGCGCCCGCTCCTCTTCTTGCGCGCTGACCAGGCGGGCGAGGAGCTCGCGGCGCTCCTCCTCGGCGCGCACGAGATCGGTGACGTCACGGGCGATCGACAGCACCGCCACGACCTCCCCCGCCTCGTTCCGGAGCGGCCTCGTCGAGGCCTCGACGACGACCCGACGGCCGTCGCGATGGCGGAGCGATACGCGCCGCGTCCAGCCACCTTCATCGTCCCCATCGTCGTGGAGCCACCACGCGAACGCCTCCCGCGGCGTCGGCAGGTCCGGCTCCATGAGCTCGAGCGCGCTGCGCCCCACGAGCTCCTCCGGCGCGTACCCCAGGACCGTCCGGTGCGAGGGCGAGGCGTAGAGGATCGTCCCGTCCGGGGATACCAGCGAGATCAGGTCCCACGCGTTCTCCACGACCAGCCGGTACCGCTCTTCGGCCTGCCGGAGCGCCTCGGCCGCCTCCATCTGCTCCGTGACGTCGAGCTCCACCCCGACCCACTCCAGCGGGCGACCGTCCGCGTCCCTGATCAGCCGCGACGTGCTGCGGACCCAGATCACCCGGCCGTCCTTGCGGACCACCCGGTAGGTCTCGTCGAACGGCTCCCCGGTCGCCTCCGACCGGGCGTTCGCCGCCAGGACCCGCTCCCGGTCATCCGGATGGAGGGTCCGCTCGAACTGCGAGGGGTCCATAGCCTCCTCGAGCGTGTAGCCGTACATGTCCTCGAACCGAGGGCTGAGGTACTCGACCAGGAGCTGCCGTGGGTGGGGGCTGGGGCGCTCCACGATGACCACCGCGGGGAGCTGCTCGACGAGGGTGCGCCAGCGCTCCTCGGCGCGACGCAGCTCCTGCTCGGCCCGGACGCGGCTCGTGATGTCCCGCGCGAGGAACGAGACCGTGCGCGGGCGCCCCTCTCGGTCGGGGATCGGCGCGATCCGCGCGAGCGCCCAATGGGTCCCGTCGGCCAGGTCCACCTCGTACTCGATCGTCTCGGCCCGACCGGTGTCGATCACGCGCGCGATGGCCTCGGTGATCGGCCGTCCCCGCTCCTCGCCGACGAGCTCCACGACCGTCCGTCCGAGCATCTCCTCCCGCGGCGCGACGAGGAGGGCCTCGTTCGCCGTCCAGATCCCGAGGCAGGTGCCCTCCCGGTCGAACTCGAACAGGACCTCGTCGATGGACCCGACCAGGGTGCGCAGGCGCTCTTCGCTCGCCCGGAGCTCCGCCAGGGCCCGCTCGCGCTCCGTCACGTCCAGGGCGGCGAGCAGGCGAGCCCGCCGACCCCCGAAGAAAACGTCCACCGACGCGGTCTGGACCCAGGCGAGGGACCCGTCGGCCCGCCGGATCCGCCACCGATCCGTGAACAGGGGCCCCGTCTCCGGGATCCGTGCGCGGAGGGCTTCGACGTCCTCCGGCAGGATGAGATCGAGGATCCGCAGACCGCCGACGAGCTCCCCGACCGGATAGCCCGTGAGCTCTGCGGCCGCCGCGTTCGCCGCCAGGATCCCGAACCGCCCCGGCTCGTAGATGAGCAGCGCGAGCGGCAGCCGGTCGAACGCAGAACCGAACGGCTCCTCGAGCCGGTCCGGGGCCCTCGGCTCGCTCACGCGGACCTCCACGTTACGAGGTATCGACCACCGTACGGGGGAGCCTGAGTCCGGGCAAGGGAACTAGGTCCGCGGACGGAGCTCGCGGAGCCCCTCGGGGAGGTACGGGTGCAAGGCGGCCGGCAGGGCCACCGAGCCGTCGGCCCGCTGATGGTTCTCGAGGATCGCGATGAGCGTCCGCCCGATCGCCGTCGCCGTCCCGTTCAGGGTGTGGAGCACCTCGATCGTCCCGTCGGCCCGTCGCACGCGGGTCTGGAGGCGGCGGGCCTGGTAGTCGGTGCAGTTCGAGCAACTCGTGAGCTCCCGGTAGCGGCCCTGGCCGGGGAGCCAGGCCTCGATGTCGTACTTCTTCGCCGCGCTGCCACCGAGGTCCCCGGCGGCGATGTTCACCACCCGGTACGGCAGCTCCAGGTTGCCGATGATCTCCTCCTCGATGCTCACCAGGAACTCGTGCTCGTCGTAGGAGTCCTCGGGCCGGGTGAAGCTGAACATCTCGACCTTGTCGAACTGGTGCACCCGGAACATGCCCCCGAGGTCCTTCCCGTAGCTCCCGGCCTCGCGGCGGAAACAGGTGGAGTACCCCGCGTACCGCTGGGGCAGGTCGGCCTCGTCGATGATCTCGCCCATCCGGTACGCGGCGAGCGGCACCTCTGACGTGCCGACGAGGTACAGGCGGTCCTCGGTCGTCACGTAGAGGTTGGCCTCGTCGGTCGGCAGGAACCCCGTGCCGAACATCGCCTCCTCGCGGACGAGGACCGGCGGGATCACGGGCGTGAAGCCCTTCCCGACCAGGATGTCGAGGGCGTGCCGCACGAGCGCCCATTGCACGAGCACGAGGTCGCCGAGCAGGTACACGAACCGCGAGCCGCTCGTGCGGGCCCCGCGCTCGACGTCGAGCACCCCGAGGAGGGCCCCGAGCTCCTCGTGGTCCCGGGGAGGGAAGTCGAAGGTCGGCGGCTCGCCGCGGCGACGGACCTCGACCGCGTCCTCCTCGGTGAACCCGTCCGGCGCGCTCTCGTGGGGCACGTTCGGGGTCCGGGCGAGGAGGTCGGCGAGCTCGCGCTCCACCGCCTCGAGCTCCGGCTCGAGGCGCTCGAGCTCGGCCGAGCACTCGGCGGCCCGGGCGATCAGCGCCTGGCGCTCCTCACCCTCCGCCCTCCCGATCGCCTTCGAGGCGCGGTTGCGCTCGGCGCGCAGCTCCTCGACGCGCGCCGTGAGCGAGCGCCTGCGCTCGTCGAGGGCGAGGATCTCGTCCACCGCCTCCCCGAGTCCCCGGCGGGCCAGCCCGCGGCGGAAGGGCTCGGGATCCTCCCGGATGGCGCGGACGTCGAGCACTACCCGACCTTCTCCGGCTGCGCGGGGACCGCCTCCCGGGCCGGCGGGGCCGGCGCCTGGCCCGCCTGCGGCTGGTCCATGATGGACTGACCCTGGAAGACGGCGCCCTCCTCGATCACCAGCGTCTTCGAGGTGATGTTGCCGTCCACGCGGCCCCCGCGCGAGATCTCGGCCCGGCCCTTCACGACGATGTTCCCCTTGAAGCGGCCGGCCACCGCGACGTTCTGCGCGCGGATGTCGGCCTCCACCTGACTCTGCGGAGAGAGCATCACGTCCCCGTCCGCGTTGATCTGCCCCTTCACCTGCCCGTCGATCCGGAGCGAGCCGGCCGAGACGACCGTGCCCTCGAGCTTCGCTCCCTTGCCGACGATCGTGACCTCGCCCTGCTGGTCTGCCATCCGTCGTCCCCCCGTTCCCGGCGCCTGCTCGGCCGCCTCCGCCTCCTCGCGCCGCCAGATCACGTCGTCGCCACCGCCTCCCGAGCGAGCGCCTGCCGGATCGCCTCATCCTCCTCCACCGAGAGGTGGTAGCTGCTCTTGCCGCCCAGCACCGGCTTCGCGTACACGCGCGCGTCCTGCCGGCCGTTGATCGAGGTCAGGACGACGCCGTTGCCGGCGTCGTCCAGCAGCGCGCAGCTGAAGGACAGGCGACCGCCGACGTCCTCGAACGCGTCGTACCGCACCAGCCCGATGTGACGCACGGCGCCCTCGATGAGCCGTTGCTGCTCCTTGTCGGTGGCGTGCAGCGAGCGCACGGCGGCCTCCAGGCGCGAGAGCTGCTTCGCGTGCCCCTCGAGGATCCCCCGCAGCGCGTCGTCGAGCTGGATCGGACCCTTCGGCTCCTCGCGGCGACGGCCGGCGCGGAGCGCGCTGAAGACCAGCGCCATCGCGCCGAGACCGAGCGCGATCAGCACCAGCAGGCTGAGCGTTTCGACCGAGAACCTCACGCGTGCGCTCCTGCGGCTACGGCCCGCGACCTGGGCTTCCGCGAGGCCCTAGACTATATCCGTTTGGCGCATGAGGATCGCCTACTTCGACTGCATCGCCGGTATCTCCGGCGACATGGCTCTCGCGGCCCTCATCGACGCAGGCGCGGACTTCGAGGAGGTCCGCGGACACCTCGCCAAGCTCCCCCTCGAGCCCTTCGACCTGGAGCTCGACGAGGTGGAGGAGCAGGGCATCCGCGCGCTCCGCCTGTCGGTGCGCACGAGCTCGGTCGGCGTGATCCGCACCTACGGGAGCATCCGCGCGCTCCTCGACGAGGCCGACCTCCCACCCCAGGCCCTCGCGATCGCCCGGCGGATCTTCCGCTCGCTCGCCGAGGCCGAGGCCAAGGTGCATCGCAAGGAGGTCGAGGCCGTGACGTTCCACGAGGCCGACGCCGTCGACTCGCTGGTGGACGTGGTGGGCACGGCCGTCGCCCTGACGCTCCTCGACGTCTCGCGCGTCTTCTCCTCGGCCGTCCCGACCGGGCTCGGCATGGCCCGGACCGAGCACGGCGCGATGCCGATCCCCTCGCCCGTCGTCGTCGAGCTGCTCACCGGCGCGCCCGTCTACTCCAAGGGCACGGCCGCTGAACTCACCACGGCGACCGGCGCCGCGATCCTCGCCGGATGCGTCGAGGGGTACGGCGAGCTCCCCCCGATCGTCGTGGACACCGTGGGGTACGGCGCCGGCGCCCACCGGCTGGATTTCCCCGACGTCCTGCGCGTGATCGTGGGGCGCGAGGGTCCGGTCGTAGGCGCGTCACCGCTGAGGCCGGTCCCCTTAGCCGCGCGGGGCCTCGACAGACGCCGCCGGACGTGCCAGAAAGGGGGAACGCCGCGGGCGCCGCCCCCGCGGGTCGATCGGAGGGACGGTGGAGGAGCGCGCATCGATCTCGGTCCGGTCCGAGCCCCGGGACCGGCGCACGCTCTGGCTCCAGCTCGCCGTCGGCGCACCCGTCCTCGCCTACCTCGCGGTCGCGCTCCCCGGCGAGCGGCAGGAGCTCCTGCGCACGGACGTCCTGCTGTTCGCCCTTGCGGTGGCCGTCGTCGACCTCATCCCGGTGCCGGGATGGGGCGGCCTCCAGCTCTCGCTCAGCTTCCCCATCCTGCTCGGGGCCGCCATCGTGTTCCCCCCGCCGGTCGCGGCGGCCGTCGCGTTCGTCGGCTCGGCCGACCCCCGGGAGCTCCGTCGCGAGATGCCCGTGCTGCTCGCGCTCTTCAACCGCGCCCAGATGGCGGCCTCCACCCTCACGGGCGGGCTGCTGTTCCACGCGGTCGCCGAGACCGGCGGCCCCGCCCCTCCCTTCGTGGCCGGGGTGCTCCTCGCTGCGGTCGCCGCGTATTCGCTGAACGCCCTCCTCGTCGCGCTGTACCACTCGCTCCTGCGCGGCGTGGGGGTCCTGCAGGTCCTGCGGGGGATGCACGGCTCGGCCCCCTACGAGTTCCTCCTCGCGTACCTCGGCCTCGGCCTGTTCGGCGGGGTGATCGCCCGCTTCTACCTCTCCGAGGGCTTCTGGTCGGTGGCCGTGTTCCTCGGGCCGCTGGTGTTCGCCCGCCAGATGTACTTCCGGAGCCGGGCCCTGGCCGACCGCCTCGCCGAGCAGAACCGGCTCCTCGCGGAGCAGGCCGCGCGTCTGGAGGAGCTCCTGGAGAAGGAGCACCGCACGGTGGACGAGCTCCGCGAGCTGAACCGGATGAAGGGCGAGTTCGTGGCCGTCGTCTCCCACGAGCTCCGCACGCCGGTGACGGCCCTGCTCGGCTACGCGAAGACCCTGCGACAGCCGGAGTTCGCGGAGGACCGCACCCTGCGCGAGGAGTTCCTGGAGCGGATGGAGCGACAGAGCGAGCGCCTGCTCCGCCTGGTGGAGAACCTCCTCACGGCCTCGCGCATCGAGAGCCGCCAGCTCCCCCTGTCGATCGGGCGCGTCCTCTTCGAGGACCTGGTCCGCGAGGTGGTGGAGGGGCTCGCGCCCGAGGCGGGCCGCGTGGTCGTGCGGATCCCCCGGGACATCCCGGTGCTCACCACCGATCGAGAGCTGCTCTCGCGCGTGCTGCAGAACCTCCTGGACAACGCGCTGAAGTACTCACCGGAGGGGTCCCCGTGCGAGCTGGAGGCGGCGACCGAGGACGGGTGGCTCGTCTTCTCCGTCCGGGACCACGGCATCGGGATCCCCGAGACGGAGATCCCGAAGATCTTCGAGCGCTTCTACCAGGTGGACCAGTCCAGCACGCGCACCTTCCGAGGGGCCGGGCTCGGGCTCTCGCTCGTCCGGGACCTCGTCCAGCACCTCGGAGGGGGCGTCGAGGTGGAGAGCGTCGAGGGGGAGGGGAGCCGCTTCACCGTCCGGATGCCGCTCCGCCACCCGAGCGCCGACGGGCCGAGGACGCTCCCGCGCGAGGTCGCGGCGGAGCCCTAGCCGCCCGTGGTCTCGCCGGCCAGCTTCCGGAGGTTCTCCACGTGGGCGCGGGGCTCGACCGCGTGCTCGCAGGTCATCGGGTCCTCGCAGGGAGGGTTCCCCTCCATGGTGAAGAAGTTGAACCGGCAGTACGGGCAGAACGGATCCAGGTCCTCCGGAAGGTACGGGCAGTCGCCCCAGGCGCAGCCGCGCACGCCCTCGCCGGTGAAGATGTCGTAGCCGCACCCGGGGCACTGGCGGAACCCTTCCCATCTGGCCATGGCATCCCTCCTGGCCCTTACCTACGCCTCTTCCAGGGTGCTGAAGAGGGCCGAACGACCCGCCGACACCGATCCCCTCGACCCGGTCTCAGGCACGGGTCCGCCGTGCCGCGCGCCGGGGACGGTGCCCCGGCGCCGGCAGGGCCTCCACCACCGACTCGCCCACGGCCAACCGTCGGTCCACCGCGGCCACCTCCGCGAGCGAGACCCCGGCGAGCGTGGAGCGGATCGCCTCCGATACCGCCACCCAGGTGGGGTGCAGCGCGCACACGTCGTCCCAGTGGCAGGGACCGCCGCGGAGGGGGCATCGCTTCGAGCCCAACCGCCCCTCGGCGGCCTCGATGACCTCGAGGACGGGGATCGTCGCGGGGTCGCGCGCGAGGCGGTACCCGCCGGCCCGCCCGGCCCTGGCCTCGGCCAGCCCCGCCTTGGCTAGGAGCCCGAGGAGCTGCGGCGTGTAGGAGAGGGGCAGGTCCATGGCCTCTGCGATCTCGCGGATCTTGCAGTACGAGCCGTGCCCGTCCCATCGCTGCGCGAGGTGGATCGCGGCCCGGATCACGTAGTCGCCGCGGCGCGAGAGCGTCAGATCCACGCGCTCAGTCTACAGCACGCTGGGCTTGCTTCCTAACGTTGAGTCCTGTACTGTTCGTTCCGCTGGGAGCGCCCGCTCCGGGACCGTCGGGGACGGCGGGCCGGTCTCCTCTCCTGGCCGGCCCGCCCCCCCGCGCACCGGGGCCGTGGGCGAGGGGGGATTTGAACCCCCACGGGGTTGCCCCCACAGGAACCTGAATCCTGCGCGTCTGCCAAGTTCCGCCACTCGCCCCCGCGATCGGCATGGTAGCAGCCTCGATGTCCTGGTCGGCACGGGTCGCGGGGTACGATGAAGTCCGCCACCACACATCGACCGTGTCCATCCTCCGTGGATTCGAACGCCGACTCGGGAACCTCGTCGAAGGGTTCTTCGCGAGCGCGTTCCGCTCCGGCCTGCAGCCCGTCGAGCTCGCGAAGCGCATCATGCGCGAGATGGACGCCGGGAAGACCGTCGGCGTCCACGACGTGTGGGCCCCGAACCGCTTCGTGATCTCGCTCTCGGAGGAGGACGCCCGGCGGTTCGAGCGCGCCGAGCAGGTCCTCACCGCCGAGCTCGCCCGCGTCGTCCGCGAGACGGCGCGGGAGCGCGGGTTCGGGCTCCTCGGCCCCCCGGTCGTGGAGCTCCGGGTGGACCCCGCGCTCACCGTGGGGCGGTTCCGGTGCGAGGCGTCCTTCGAGGAAGGCCCCGAGGGGCCGGCCGCGGAGCCGTCCGACCGGGCGAGCCTCGTGCTCCTGGAGGGCGAGCGACCGGTCGGGACCTTCAGCCTCAGCGTCGTCACGACCATCGGCCGCCTTCCGGAGTGCGAGGTCGTCCTGTCCGACCCCGCCGTCTCGCGCCGTCACGCTCGGATCGTGCGGCGGGACGACGCGTTCGTCCTCACCGATCTCGGCTCCACCAACGGGACACTCGTGAACGGAGAGCCGGTGACCGAGCGGGAGCTCCGGGACGGGGACCGCATCACGGTCGGCGCCACCGTGCTCGAGTTCCGGAGGGACTGACGTGCCGCCCTTCGCGCTCTCCGCCCTCAAGTACGCGCTCCTCGCGCTCCTCTACCTGTTCATCTACCGGGCGGTGCGCTCGGTCGCGGCCGGCATCGCCCCGCGACCCTCCCCGACGGCGCCCTCGGGCGCCCCCGCCGCCAAGAGGCCCCCGCGACGCAGGCCGCCGACCACGCTGGTGGTGCACGTGCCGGACGGGTCTCGGCCCCGAACGGTCCGCCTCACCGGTCCCCTGGAGATCGGACGAGCCGAGACGTGCCAGGTGCGCCTGGACGACGCGTACGCGAGCCTCCACCACGCCCGCCTACAGCATCGCGACGGCGCGTGGGTGATCGAGGACCTCGGATCCACCAACGGGACCTACGTGAACGACCGCAGGATCGCGGCCCCCGTGGAGGTCCACGCCGGGGACGTGGTGCGGATCGGCAAGACCGTGCTGGAGCTCCGGCGATGAGGACGCGGGTGGCGGCGGCCACCGACATCGGGCACGTGCGGGAGCAGAACGAGGATCGCTACCTCGTGGCGGAGCCCGTCGTCGCCGTGGCCGACGGCATGGGCGGCCACCTCGGCGGCGAGGTCGCAGCGCAGCTCGCGGTGGAGACGCTGGAACGCCTCACCGAGCGTCGCGAGGGATCCCTCGCCGACCGGGTGCGGGAGGCGAACCGGGCGGTGTGGGAGCGCTCCAGGGCGGACCCCGCGGTCTCGGGGATGGGCACGACCCTGACAGCGGCCGAGCTCGGAGAGGGTCGCGCCCGGATCGTCCACGTCGGCGACTCCCGCGCGTACCGCCTGCGCGACGGCGAGCTCCTCCGCCTCACGGAGGACCACACCGTGGTCCACCGGATGGTGCTCGAGGGGCAGCTCACCGAGGCCCAGGCCGAGGTGCACCCCTACCGGAACATCCTCACCCGGGTCCTCGGGGTGGAGCCCACGGTCGAGGTGGACGAGGTGGAGGTCGATCTCCGGCCCGGAGACCGACTCCTGCTCTGCAGCGACGGCCTCACCGGCATGCTGCCGGAACGCCGGATCGCCGAGGTCCTCGCCGAGGAGGCCGACCCGCGGGCGGCCGCCGACCGGCTGGTGGCGGAGGCGAACGCCGCGGGCGGCGTGGACAACATCACCGTCGTCGTCGTCGACGTGCTGGAGGACGGCGGCCGGTCGGCGGCCGCCGGGGATCCCCCGGCCACGCGCGTGAGCAGCGCGACGGTCGTCGAGGCCGGCCCCGCCACGGCGCGGCCCAGCCGAGCGAGGGGTCCGGACCGCCTCCTCCCGCCCGGTGCCCTCCGCCGCACGGCCGTCCGCCTCGGCGTCGCGCTCGCCGTCGTCGTGATCGCCCTGATCGGGCTGCGCCTGTACCTGGACGCGCAGTGGTACGTGGGGGTCTCCGATGGCCGCGTGGCCGTCTTCCGCGGGGTCCCCGCCGAGATCGCCGGCTTCCAGCTCCACCGCGTGGTCGTGGAGACCGAGATCCCGGCGGCGCGGGCGCAGGCCCTCGCTCTCTACCGGGACCTCGACGAGGGCATCACCGCGAACGACCGAGCGGAGGCCGAGGCCATCGTCGAGCAGATCCGCGCCGACCTCGCCCGGGAGGGCGGATGAGCGCGGTCGTGCGGCCCCGGGCTCGATCGGGCCTGTGGCCGGCCCTCGGCTTCACCCTGCTCGCGCTCGCCATCTCCCTGCTCGCCTACGTCCTCGCGGGGCTCGGCAAGCGCGGACACGTGCCGGTGACCGTCGGGCTGTACGGCTCGATCTTCGCCGTGGGGTACCTCGCCGCCTGGCTCGCGATCCGGCGGCTCGCCCCGGGCGCCGACCCGGCCTTGTTCCCCACGGCCGCCGTCCTCGTCGGCCTCGGCTTCGCCGTCATCTTCCGCCTCTCCGGCGGCCTAGCCGCCGAGCAGGCGACCTGGATCGCCCTCGGCCTCGCGGCGTTCTGCGCGACCCTGTTCCTGGTCCGCGACCACCGACAGCTCGACGCCTACACGTACACGATCGGTCTGGCCGGGCTCGTGCTCCTGCTCCTGCCGATCGTCCCCGGCATCGGCCGCGAGATCAACGGCGCGCGCCTGTGGGTCCGCGTCGGCCCCGTCGGGTTCCAGCCCTCGGAGCTCGGGAAGGTCCTCATCGCGGTGTTCCTCGCCTCCTACCTCGCCGAGAAGCGCGAGCTCCTCCGCGTCGCGACCCGCACGCTCGGGCCGCTCCGCCTGCCGCCGGCCAGGCACCTCATGCCGGTGCTCCTGGCCTGGGGCGCCTCCCTCGCGATCCTGTTCCTCCAGCGCGACCTCGGCGCCTCCCTCCTGTACTTCGGGGTGTTCGTCGTCATGCTCTGGGTGGCGGCGGGGCGCTTCGCCTACCTCGCCGTGGGAGGGCTCCTCTTCTCCCTCGGCGCGTGGCTCGGCTACCGGGCGTTCGAGCACGTGCAGCTCCGGGTGGACGTCTGGCTCCACGCCCTCGACCCCGACAAGGTCTTCGCCCAGGGCTACGGGCAGCTCGCGCAGGCTTGGTTCGGCATGGCCACCGGGGGGCTGGTCGGGACCGGCCTCGGACGGGGATCCCCGGGGCTGATCCCCTTCGCCGCCACCGACTTCATCTTCGCCGCCATCGGCGAGGAGCTCGGCCTGCTCGGGACGGCCGCCGTGCTCCTCCTGTACGTCACGCTCGTCGGCAAGGCGCTGCGGACGGCCCTCGCCTGCCCCGACGCCTTCGGACGCCTGCTCGCCACGGGCCTCGCGACGACCGTCGCCCTGCAGACCTTCGTCATCGTCGGCGGCATCACGCGCGTGATCCCCCTCACCGGGGTCACGCTCCCCTTCGTCTCCTACGGGGGGTCGAGCCTGGTCTCGAACTTCGTCCTCCTCGCGCTGCTCGTGCGGATCGACGCGGGTCCCGCGCCCCCCGACGCGTGGCGCCCCGGGAGGCGGACGTGATGGAGCGACAGATCCGGCAGCTCGCGGCGGCCCTCGGTGTCTTGTTCATCGTCCTCGTGGCGCAGGTCACGTACATCCAGGTCATCGCCGCCGACCGGCTGGCGAACGACCCCGCCAACGCGACGCGGCAGCTCATCGCGGAGTACCAGGTGGACCGCGGCGACATCCTCGCCGCCGACGGACGGACCGTGCTCGCCACCAGCCGCCGCAGCCGGGGCGAGCTCCGGTTCGAGCGCCGCTACCCGCTCGGCGCGCTCACCGCCCACGTGACCGGCTACTACTCCTTCATCTACGGACGGAGCGAGCTCGAGGCGGCGTACGCCGACTTCCTGTCCGGCGATGCGCCGCAGCTGCTGCCCCAGACGCTCGCCGACATGGTGCTCGGACGCCCCCGGCGCGGCGCCTCGATCGTGACGACCATCGATCCGGCGGTCCAGCGCGCGGCGGCCGAGGCCCTCGGGGACCTGCCGGGCGGGATCGCCGCGATCGACCCGCGCACCGGCGACGTGCTCGCCCTCGTCGCGAACCCGTCGTACGACCCCAACCCCCTCTCCTCGCACGACCCCGACGAGATCCGGACCGCGTGGGAGGCCCTCGTCGCCGACCCCGAGAAGCCCCTCGTCTCCCGCGCCAGCGACGAGCTGTACCCGCCTGGCTCCACGTTCAAGATCGTCGTGACGGCGGCCGCCCTCGCCGCCGGGTTCGGCCCCGACAGCCGCTGGCCGAACCCCCACGAGCTCGACCTCCCCGACACGACCGAGACCCTGGAGAACTTCGGCGGGGTAACCTGCTCCGGTGGGGCCGAGATCACGCTCGCCGATGCCCTGCGCCAGTCGTGCAACGTCGTCTTCGGCGAGATCGGGCTCGCCCTCGGGGCGGAGCGCCTCGCCCTCCAGGCGCGCCTGTTCGGCTTCGCGCCGAGCGCCGACGCCGGGCACATCCCCTTCGACATCCCGATGCAGGAGGGCGTGTTCCCCGACCCCTCCTACTTCGAGACCCGGCGCCCCGCCGTCGCGCTCTCGGCCATCGGGCAGGACGACGTGGCGACCAACCCGCTCCACATGGCGCTCGTCGCCGGGGCCATCGCCAACGGCGGGGTGATGATGCGACCGCGCCTGGTCACCGAGGTCCGCGCCCCCGACGGCCGCGTCGTCGAGTCGTTCGAGCCGGAGCCGATCTCCCGTCCGGTGGACGAGGTCGACGCGGCGCTCCTCACCGCGATGATGGTGGACGTCGTCGAGCGCGGGACCGGCACCGCGGCCCGGATCCCCGGCGTGCGGGTCGCCGGCAAGACCGGCACGGCCCAGCACGGCGAGGGCCGCCCGCCCCACGCCTGGTTCGTCGCCTTCGCGCCGGCCGAGGACCCCCGGGTGGCCGTCGCGGTGATCGTGCTCGACGGCGGTAGCCTTGGCAGCGACGCGACGGGGGGCCGGGTGGCGGCCCCCATCGCCCGCGCGGTCATCCAGGCCGCGCTCCGCCGATGAGGGGGTGTGGGTGGACGAGCAGCCGGTGATCCTCGGCGGCCGCTACCGGGTCGAGGGCGAGCTCGGCCGGGGCGGCATGGCCAAGGTCTTCCGGGGCACCGACACCGTGCTCGGGCGCCCGGTCGCCATCAAGGTCCTCGCGCCCCGCTTCTCCGACGACGCCTCCTTCGTCCAGCGCTTCCGGCGCGAGGCGCAGGCCGCGGCCCGCCTGTCGAACCCCAACGTGGTCGGCGTCTTCGACACGGGGGCCGACGACGGCGTCCACTACATCGTCATGGAGTACGTGGAGGGCCGGACCCTCGCCGAGGAGCTCGCCGGCGGCCGGATCCTGCCGGAGCGCGCGATCGAGATCGCCCAGGCCGTCTGCGACGCGCTCGCCGCCGCCCACGCGCAGGGCGTGATCCACCGCGACATCAAGCCGGGGAACATCATGCTGACGCCCTCC
>ML214168.1:0-560 GCA_004366195.1 Actinomycetota bacterium | reverse complement strand
TCGAGGAGACCCGCGCCGTGCTCGGCACGGCCGCGTACCTCTCGCCGGAGCAGGCGCAGGGCCGCCCGGTGGACGCACGGTCCGACCTCTACTCGCTCGGATGCGTGCTCTACGAGATGGTGACCGGCCGCCCGCCGTTCGTCGGCGACTCGCCGGTCGCGGTGGCCTCCAAGCAGGTGCTCGAGCCTCCGACGCCGCCCTCCAAGCTGAACCCCGACGTCTCGCCGGAGCTCGAGGCGGTGATCCTCCGGGCCCTGGCGAAGAACCCCGACAACCGGTACGCCTCGGCGACCGAGATGCGCGAGGACCTGGAGCGGGCGCGGCGTGGGCTCCCGGTCGAGGCCCCGGCCGTGCTGCCGGAGTCGGCCTCCACCCAGGTGCTGCGCCCGGGGCCCCGCACGGAGGTGCTCCCGCCCCCGGAGCCCGAGCGCTCGCGGTGGTGGGTCCCCGCCCTCGTGCTCGGCGGGCTCCTCGCCGCCATCGGCGCCGTGCTCTGGCTGTTCGCCGGCGACGTCCTCGGGGGACGGGACCGAGCCTCGCCGACGCCGCAGCTCGTGCAG
>SIRV01000037.1 GCA_004366195.1 Actinomycetota bacterium | reverse complement strand
AACGGCTCCACGCCGTGGACGGCGCGGAAGAAGCGGTCGAAGAGGTCCAGGCCCTCACCCATCGTCGCTCACCGGCACGCACAGCCCGAGGCCGGCGAATCGCAGGTGGCCCAAGAGCACGGGCCCTTCCACCTGCCCGGGGAAGGACACGACCACGTGGGACCAGGGCCGATCGGGGTCGGAGGGCCGCCGCTTCCGATCCGTGGGGCGCAACAGTGGAGCTCCGGGAACCGTGGATCCCCTACGGATCTCGATCTCCTCGGGCTCGGGGTAGCCCGCCAGCCGCACTCCCTCCGCCACGATCGCCGGCACGTCGGCCCAGCGCTTCGGCCAGCGGTCCAACACCACCGGGAGCGCGCTCGCCCAGCGTCTGGCCGGCCCGCGCCACCGCGCCGGCTCCAGCGACCACCGTCCGTCCGGCGGCGCGAGCGGCAGGCTCACCCCGACCCCGGGGATCCGCAGCTCGGCAAGCCGGGGACCTTCGTCCCGGTCCAATCCGAGGAGCTGGAGCAGCGCGCGCCGGAGCTCCGGCGCTACCCCCCGCCCGATCGCGATCCCGACGCCGATCACCTCGCCCGTGGCCCGGGCGTGCCCGACGAACGGGAGGGCGAGGAAGGCGCACCGGCCCTCAGGCGGGGCTCCCTCGCCGTGCCCGTGGATCGGCGCGAGCTCCGCGGCCGGGAAGGGGTTCCACGGGTCGTCCCGACGCGGCCCCCCCAGCCGCGCGAGCACCGCGTCGCGGACCGCGATCGCCACCCGCGCGGCGTGCCAGCCGGCCACGCCGGCGCCCGGCGGGAACCCCAGGGTGAACAAGCGGGCATACGGACCGGGGCTCATGGCCTGCTCCTCGGGCGCCTCGGCCGCCGGCTCCACGTACGGGCGGGCCCGCGAGACCGCGTCGGCGGGCTCCTCCGCCTCGAACGCCGTGGCGAGAGCGTCGAGATAGCCCGGATAGGGGACGCGGAGGAGGTAGGGCCCCTCGGCCGCGGGGACCAGCCGGCGGAGCCGGTCCGCAGGAGGCCCCGTCTCGCCCGACACCCGGGCCAGGGCGAGCCCCGCGGGACGACCGACGTACGCGACCCGCGCGGCGAGCGAGCGGAGCCGCTCGAGCGTGTCGCGATCGGGGGACGCGTCGGCCCACCGGAACCGGAACCCGGGCACCGCCGGGTGCGCGCGGGGCCACGCCCGGCTCCCGTTCGTCCGCGCGAGGTAGGCCCCGCCGCCCCGGCGCGCGATCCCGTTGGTCGGGACGAACCCCCGAGGGACGCTGGTTCCCGCCTCGGGTATCAGCACCTCGGGCGGCCCCTGCCGCTCGAGCCACCGCAGGGCCTCGCGCTCTGTCTCGGTGTCGGCCTGCGCGACTAGGGCACAGAAGAGGCGCGCGGGATGCGGCGGCCACTCCGCCCGCTCGCCGCCGACCCCCGCCTCGTAGGTCCCCGTCAGCAGTTCGACGTCGATCGTGAGCGCCATCTCACTCCTCCTGCAGCTCCTCGATCCCGGCGAAGAACGCCCCGTCGATCGCAGCCTGCAGGTTGGCCCGGGGCCGGAGCACGATCGGCTCCGGATGCCAGGGAAGGCCTGCCTCTTCGGCACGGGCGACCGCGTACCGGAACAGCTCGATGGCCGCGGTCCGATCGAGCTCGAGCCCTTCGCCGGCGCCGCGCGGGCCCACCCAGGAGAGCTCCTCCGAGGTCCTCACGAGGTCGCAGCCCGACCGCAGGAACACCCCGGGCCCCCCGAAGGCGAGCCGGTCGCCGAGGATGGCGAGGGTCGCGAGAACCGCTCGAGCGGCTCGTGCCGGCTCTCCGTCGGGCCCGAGGCGGATCCGGGCGAGCCCCGGGAACGAGAGCACCCCCAGACGCTCGATCCCGGAAACGGTCACCCCGCCCGGCAGCGGATCCCCCCGCTGGTTCCTGGTGGTTGGCGGGATCGCCCCCAAGCCAAGCTCGGAGAGCTTCTTCTTCCCCTTCGGGTCCGGCTTCCAGTCCCGACCCTCGACCGTCGCTCGCTGCTGCCCCGACGTGATGAGATCGAACCGGCCAGCGGCCCGGACGCCCTCCTTCGGCTCCCATCCCACGAGCTCCGACGTGTAGACGCGGGGGAACCGCGCCGCGAGCCGCAGGCCTCGGTGCGAGTCCCACACCCCGTACACGAGGTCGGTCGGCGCATACCGGTAGAGCGCGGTGGCGTCCTCGGGGGTGCAGGCCGCGAGCTCCCGCCCGGGCTCGGTATCGTCGAAGGGCTGGCCCTCCGCGTCCTCGGCGTCCCGGAAGTACGCGTCCCGGCTCCGGTGCGGCGCGCTGAGCGACGTCATCCGCAGCCGCCGGCCATGCGTCTCGATATCGAGGACGAGGTGGGGGACCCAGATCTCGCCGCGCTCGACCGCCCCAGCGAGCGCCTCCTCGCAACGGTTCGCCTGGGCCTGGCGGCTGTCCAGGAGGACGGCGCGGCCCCCGCCGTCGGGCGCACGGCGGTCCTCTAAGAGGTACGGGCTCCCTCGGTCCTCGACCGGGTACGTCGGCGGTGAGACCTTCGCGCCCGGCCCCGCCGCAGGCTCGTACATCGCCCGGAACCGGATCCCGGCGTCCTCCCGCTCCAAACTCGCAGCCGCAGCGAGCCGCTCGTAGACCTGTTCCACAGCCATCGCTCCCTCCTTCCGAGCGCCGAAACTCGTGAGGCGGCATGCCCCCAGGGCTGTCGACCGGGCGGGAAGGCTGGTGTCCCATCTCCCCTCCCTCGTGGAGTGCCTCGTCGCCCGAGCCGTGGCCGGCCGCGATGTTCATCCGACGCCCGGTCCCGGTCGCCTTCCAGCAAAGGGATCACGACCCTCAGAGGCCCTGCTGAGATCGTCACAGCTGCCTTCCGGCACCACCTCCGATCACGCGGTCCCCGCCATCCAGGCAGCGCATCCCACGCCCAACCCCGCGCCAAGAGGGTCGCGCACTCCGCGGCGGCCACCGCTGGATGCGCGAGGCCCCGTGCGATCCCCCGTGGGATTCAAGTACGGGGTGTCGGGTGCGCGCAACTCGGGCGTAAGGGACCCGCCGCACCGGCAGCCCTGCCTGAGCCGAGGGGGAGGTCCTCATGGTCGGCAGCCTGGCACGGGGCACCGACACGAACACGCGTTCGGGGCCTCGCGGCGCGGGTGCCCCCTACCGGAGCGGGGTGGGGTCCAGGATGAGCGGCGGGAGCGGGTCCTGGGTGAAGTCGAACTCGCGGAGCAGGTTCCCGAGGATCGGCACCTCCTCGCGGACCGTGGGGCGGGAGTCGGGCCGGCTCATCGTCTC
>SIRV01000036.1 GCA_004366195.1 Actinomycetota bacterium | reverse complement strand
AAGCCACGGCCGGGCGGGCACCGACCGCTCCGCCGCCGGCTCCCCCTCCCCGGGGGGCCGGACCTCTGCCGTAGGATACGCCCGTGCCCCGCATCTACACGAGGACCGGCGACGACGGCACCACCGGCCGTCTGTTCGGGGGGCGCATCTCCAAGGCCCATCCGGCCGCGGCGGCCTCGGGGGACGTGGACGAGACGATCGCCGCGATCGGTCTCGCCCGGGCGCTCTCGACCGATCGGCGCCTGGGCGAAGGGCTGCTCCAGCTCCAGCGCGAGCTCTTCGTCGTGGGCGCCGACCTGGCGGCCGATCCTTCGTCCCGCGACCGGCTCGAGCCCGGGGTCTCCGTCGTCACCGACGCGATGGTGGAGCGCCTCGAGGCCTGGATCGACGAGCTGGTCCTGGCCCACCCGCTGCCGGCCGCGTTCGTCGTCCCGGGGGCGAACCCCGTCTCGGCCGTCCTCGACGTCGCGCGGGCGGTGGCCAGGAGGGCGGAGCGGAGCGCCGTGGCGATGCGCGAGGCCGGCTCGCCGGTCGGCGACGCCGCCCTGCGGTACCTCAACCGCCTCTCGGACCTGCTGTTCGTGCTGGCCCGGGTGGCGGCCGGCGAGGAGGAGCCGCGCTCGCGCGAGCCCGGCTAGGTTCGCACGAACGCGCCGTAGTTGTCCCGGCCGAGGACCAGGATCACGAGGCCGATGTCCTTCGGCGCCACGTCGAGCTCGACCCGGAACGTGGCCCGCTCCCCCGCCGGGATGGGGGCCGGATCGAGTACCCGCCCGTCCGTGCGGCTGCCGTCGAGGGCGTCCAGGACGTAGAAGCTCGGCTCGCCGACATCGTGGTCGGTGCCGTTCTCGATCTCGAGCGTCGCCTCGCCGAGGTCGAGGGTGGCCACCAGGCCGCCGTTGGCGTAGCGGTACACGTCCGAACGACCGGGTCGGATCACGTCCTCCCCGGTGGGGCCGGTGGCGCCCGGGCTCGAGCCCCCGTCGGGCTCGCCCGACGCGCCGGTGCAACCGACGGCGGCCGCCAAGGTGACGGCGACGACGATGGCGAGGGCGTATCGGCGGGTAGTCTGCATGGACGGGCGGCCATGCTACACGACGGAGGACGACGACCGTGCGACGGCTCGAGGTGCGTAGACATGCCACGCGGGACCCCGAGGCGGACCGCCTCTCGCCGGAGGGCCAGCGCCAGGCCGAGGAGCTCGGCCGACGGCTGACCGATGACTACGACGTCGTCTTCGTGTCGCCCGCCGCCCGCGCCGCCGAGACCCTGACCCACCTCGCGCGGGGGCTCGGCCGGGAGCTCCCTCCGCCCAGGGTGATCCCCGGCCTCGCCGGGGAGGGCACCGACCGGTCTCCCCTGGCCATGGCCGGGGTCTTCGCCGCCCTGCTGGACGCGGTCCCCGAGGGCGGACGGGGCCTCGCCGTCTCGCACACGCCCCTCATCGAGCGCGCGGTCCTCGGCCTGGTCGGCCGGGAGATCGAGCCCCTCTCGGAGTGCGAGGGCGTGCTCCTCACCCGCACCGACGAAGGCGGGATCCTCGCGGAGGAGCTGCGCCGGTAGTGGAGCTGCAGGCGCCGCTCGCCGCCTTCGGCCTCGGCATCGCCCTCGGGACGTCTCCCGGCCCGGTGCAGGTCCTGCTCGTCTCGGAGGCCGCCCGCGGCGGGATCGGCCGCGGCCTCCGGGTCATGGTCGGCGCGAACGCCACCTTCGGGCTCATGCTCCTCGGGCTCGCCGCCGGCCTGTCCTCGCTCCAGCCGGGCGAGCGGTTCCTGCGCGCGATCCAGGTGGTGGGCGGCGCCTTCCTCGTCTTCCTCGCCGTCGACGCCTTCCGCGAGAACCGGCGCCCACGGCGCGCCGAGGGAGACGGCCCCGGGCTCCACCCCGCCGTCCGCGGCGTCGTCACCGTCCTGCTGAACCCCGGCGTCTACGTGTTCCTCGCCACGAGCGGGGCCGCGGTGATCGGGTCGGCCGCCGAGGCCGGCGGACGAGCGACGGCTTTCGCGGCGGCCGTCGCCCTCCTCGTCGGGGTGTCGATCATGGACTCGGCCATGGTCCTGCTGGGGGCCGGAGCCCACCGGGTGGGCGAGCGCGCGCTCCGGGCCCTCGGCGACGTCCTCGCGCTCGGCCTCGGCGCCCTCGGGGTGTGGATCGCCCTGCAGGGGCTCGGGCTCGCCTGACCTTCAGAACGCCATCGGGCACCAGGGAGCCGCGGTCGTCGCGAGCATGCGGTCGCCGAGCTCGAGGGCGCCGGGCGCCGCCGCCTCGATGCGCCCGGCGCGCCACAGGTCGTGGAGGCGGACCCCGCCGAGGTACGCGGCCGCGAGCGCGTCCACCGCGAGCACCAGGTCCGGCGGCTCGTCGGTCCGGAGGCACCGCGCGGCGTCACCCCCCGCGTCCAGGGCGAACCGGCCGTCGTTCCACGGGCAGAAGGCGTCCCGGACCTCGAGGACCAGCCGGCCCGCCGCTGCATACCCGCGCGCCTCGAGGGCGGCCGGCACGTCGACCAGCCGGACCCACAGGCCGTCGCGGAGGGTGAGGCGGAGCCGCCGGGGGTCGGCCAGGAGGTGGAGGAGCGGTTCGTCGGCCGGGCGGTCCCAGGCCGTGACGTGGCGGATCAGGTCCACGTCGAGCACGAACCGCCACAGATCCGCGTAGGCCTGGGGCGTCGTGGCCTGGAGGTCGTAGAGCATGAGCTCGTTGCCGGGGATCCCCTTCGGCCACTCGTGCTTGACCTTGTAGACCGCGTAGCCGTCGGGGCGGCCGTCGGTCCCGTGCACGGCGACGAAGAACGGCAGCCGCTTCTCCTCGCCGTGGCCGTGGAAGGCGTAGCGCATGTGGCGCTCATCGAGCTCGATCGCTCCGGGGCGCTCCACGCGGGCGTGGGCGTAGACCTCCACCAGCGTGGGGACGGCCTCCTCGAAGGAGCGGAGGCGGACGCGACCGGTCGGGCGGTACGAGGGCACGAAGGCGGCGTAGGCCCTCTCCAGGTCGATCGAGCCCTGGAGCGTGGCCATGCCGTACCCGAAGCGGCCGTAGATCGGGCCCTCCGAGGAGAAGAGCGCGGCGAGCGGCTCGCGGCGCTCGCGCGCCTGCTCCAGCAGCCGTCGCATCATCGCGGTGTTGATGCCGCGACGACGGTGGCTCGGCTTGACCCCCACCATCGTCACCCCCGCCGTCGGGACGTCGGCGCCGCCCGGCACGCGCATCCGGAACGAGTAGGCCGCGGCGGTGCCGACGATCTCCTCGCCGTCGAGGGTGGCGAAGGCCCGATCGAGCTCGGTGACCTCGCGCTCGCGCGCGACGTCGTCGGGATCGGCGTCCGCGCCGAACGCCGCCTCGTTCGCCCGCACCCAGGCCTCGAGCTCGTGCTCGGCGATGGTCCGGATCTCGAGATCCATGGCCCCGGCAGCCTACGCGGTCGAGAGGCCCGCCAGCACGTCGCGGAGGACCGGCGCGCCCGCGGGCCGTTCGGGCCACGCGATCTCGAACTCCTCCCGTCCCAGCACGGCCGGCCACAGCTCGTACGGGAGGTCCTCGAGCTCGCCCTGGGTCCGGTGGCACCGGAGCGCCTCGACCTTGCGCGCCAGCACGTCGGAGCAGTCCACCACGATCCCGATCCGCCCCCCTGGCACCCCTCGGGGCACGAGCGGCTGGAGCGGGTCGAGCGGGTCCATCCCCCTGGCCCGCAGGGCCTCGTTCAGACCGGCCACCCGCTCCTCGGAGAGCACCGTGTACAGGAGGCGCTCGAAACCCTCGACCGCCTGCCCCCGGGCGATGTGGAAGGCCTCCGTCGCAGCCCGGCCCACCGCGACGTGATCGGGGTGGCCGGTGACGCCGTCCGGGCCGAAGGTCACCACGACGTGCGGCCTCACCTCGAGGAGGATCGCGACGAACGCTCCCACGAGGTCCTCCGGCGCCACCCCCGACACCCGGCCGTCGGGGTAGCGGAGGAAGCGAAGGTCCGGCTCGAGACCCAGCGCGGCCCAGGACGCGCGATCCTCGGCCTCCCGCACGGCGCCGAGGGTGTCGCGCGTCGCGAGGCTGGGGTCGGCGATCTCGCCCGCCTCCCCGCTCGTGGCGAGCACCACGGTGAGCGCGAGGTCCCGGCCGGCGAGCCGCGCCATCGTGCCGCCGACCCCGTACGTGTCGTCGTCGGGGTGGGCGAACAGGCAGGCGACGCGGATCGTCACGGCGCCGGCGGCAGGTCGAGCAGCGGCTCGAGGCCGACCGTGAGCCCCGGCCGCGTCATAACGGCGCGGATCGCCATGAGCACCCCCGGCATGAACGAGGAGCGGTCGGTCGAGTCGTGACGGATGGTGAGGGTCTGACCGGGGCCGCCGAAGATCACCTCTTGGTGAGCGACGAGCCCCGGCAGGCGCACCGAGTGCACCCGAACACCCTCCACCCCCCGCCCCCGGACGCCGGCCACGCTCTCCCCGGCCGGCCCGCGGTAGCCCTCGCGCCGCTCCTCGAGCAGCCGACGGACGGTGGCGAGGGCCGTCCCCGAGGGGGCGTCGGCCTTGCGGTCGTGGTGGAGCTCGATGACCTCCACCGCCGGGAAGAACCGGACGGCCTGGGCGGCGAACCGCTGCATCAGCACGGCTCCCAGGGCGAAGTTCGGTGCCACGATCACGTTCGACTCCGAGCCCTCCGACTCGAGCAGCGACCGGATCTCGGCGAGCTCGGGGTCGCCGATGCCGGTCGTCCCGACGACGAGGTGGATCGCGTGGGTCACGCACCAACGGATGTTGTCCATCACGACGTCGGGGTGGGTGAAGTCCACGGCCACCTCGACCTCGGCCTCGAGCAGGCGGTCGAGCTCCTCCGAGATCGGGACGTCGATCTTGGGATGGCCGATGAGCGGCCCGATCGGCTGGCCGACCCGGGAGCGGTCGATCGCCGCGACCAGCGCGAGGTCGGGCGCCTCGGCGACGGCGCGGCAGACCATCTGGCCCATCCGCCCGCACGCCCCGATGACGCCGACGCGGATCATGCGAGCGCTCCTTTCCGGAACGGTCCGAGGACGGTGACGGAGATCGGTTGAGTGAGGACGCGCTTGGCGACCCGGCGCACGTCCTCCGGGCCCACGCGGTCGAAGCGGCGCAGCATCTCGCCCACGGTGAGGATCTCGCCGTGGGCGATCTCGGAGCGGCCGAGGCGCGACATCCGGCTGCCGGGATCGTCCTGGGAGAGCACGAGCGCGCCCTTCACGTGGCCGCGGGCCCGCTCCAGCTCCTCGTCGGACAGGCCGTGCTCGGCCACGTCCTCGATCTCGCGCCGGATCAGGTCGAGCACCTCCCGCGCCCGCCCCGGGGTCGTCCCCGCGTACGCGCACCACAGGCCGGCCTCCGCGTACATCGTGTGGTAGCTGTACACCGAGTACGCGAGCCCGCGCCGCTCGCGGATCTCCTGGAACAGGCGGGAGGACATCCCGCCCCCGAGGGCGGCGTTCACGATCCCGAAGGCGAACCGGTCCGGATCCTGGCGCGAGAGCCCGTTCGTCCCCACGCAGATGTGGGCCTGCTCCGTGCTCCGGCGGACGGTTCGCGAGCGCCCGGAAGGCTCGGGCGGCCGCTCCGCCGTCCGCAGGTGGAAGTTCCCGGGGCCCTCCTCCAGCACCGGCCCCGTGTCCATGACGTCACCGAGGAGCCGCAGCAGGTCGTCGTGGTCGACGCTCCCGGCGGCGACCACGACGAGGTTCCCCGGCACGTAGTGCCGGCGGTAGAAGCGGCGGATCTGCTCGCGCGTGGCCGCCTTCACGCTCTCGCGCGTGCCGAGCACCGGCCGACCGAGCGGGTGCCCCGGCCACAGCGTCTCGGTGAACAGGTCGTGGACGAGGTCGTCGGGGGTGTCCTCGTGGACGTTGATCTCCTCCAGGATGACCTGCCGCTCCGACTCCAGGTCGGAGGCCCGCAGCACCGAGTGCTGGATCATGTCGGCCAGGTGCTCGACGGCCATCGGCAGGTCGCGGTCGAGCACCCGGGCGTAGTAGGCCGTGTACTCCTTCGCGGTGAAGGCGTTCACGTCCCCGCCGACGGCGTCGAAGGCCTCGGCGATGTCCCGCGCGCTCCGCGTGCGCGTCCCCTTGAACAGCAGGTGCTCGAGGAAGTGGCTGGCGCCGCTGATGGGCGGCGGCTCGTCCCGGGAGCCGGCGAGCACCCAGAAGCCGAGCGCCACGGAGTGGAGCCCCGGCATCCGCTCGGTGACGACGCGCAGCCCGGAGCCGAACCCGGTTCGCCGGATCGCCATCGGGGCTTAGCCGTCCCGGCGCTCGTCCCGGCCGCGGTCACGACGGGGCCGGCGACGGGGTCGACGCTCACCTTCGCCGCGACGCTCGCCCTCGGGTCGACGCACGCCCTCGGGTCGGCGAGGATGCTCCTCGGCGGGGGTCCCCTCGGGGGCCTCCCACTCCGGCCCGATCGGCCGAAGGCTGATCTTCCCCATCGCGTCGATGTCCTGGATCTCGACCTCGATGGTGTCGCCCTCCTTGAGCCCCGACTCCTCCATGCTCGCGAGGCGCCGGCCCCGGCCGAGCTTGGAGATGTGCACGAGCCCGTCGCGGCCCGGCACGAGGTTCACGAAGGCGCCGAAGGTGGCGAGCTTCACGACCTTGCCGGTGAAGGTCTCCCCGACCTGCAGCGGCCTGGGGTTCGCGATCTCCTCGATCATCCGCGCGGCCTCCTCGGCCCCGGCCCCCTCGCGCGAGCCGATGAACACCGTGCCGTCGTCCTGGATGTCGATGTCGGCCCCGGTGAGCGCGATGATCTCGTTGATCCGCTTCCCCTTCGGCCCGATGACCTCGCCGATCTTGTCCACCGGGATCTGGATCGTGAGGATCCGCGGCGCCTTCGGGTTCACCTCCTCGCGCGGGGCGGGGATCGTCTGGAGCATCACGTCGAGGATCCTGAGCCGCGCCTCGCGCGCTTGCCTGAGGGCCTCGGCCAGCACCTCTCCCGGCAGGCCCGTCACCTTCATGTCGAGCTGGATCGCCGTCACGAAGTCCCGGGTGCCGGCGACCTTGAAGTCCATGTCCCCCAGGGCGTCCTCGGCGCCGAGGATGTCGGTGAGCGTCACGTACCGACCGTCCTCGGCGATCATGCCCATCGCGATCCCGGCGACCGGCGCCTTGATCGGCACCCCGGCGTCCATGAGCGAGAGGGTCGAGGCGCACACGCTCGCCATCGACGTGGAGCCGTTGCTCGCCAGCACGTCGGAGACGAGCCGGATCGCGTAGGGGAACTCCTCCTCCGAGGGGATCACCGGGACGAGGGCGCGCTCGGCGAGGGCGCCGTGCCCGATCTCGCGCCGGCGGGGGCTGCCGATGCGGCCGACCTCGCCGGTGGAGAACGGCGGGAAGTTGTAGTGGTGGATGTACCGCTTCGACTCCTCGGGGTCCAGGGTGTCGATCATCTGGGTCATCCGCAGCATCCCGAGGGTGGTCACGTTCAGGACCTGCGTCTCGCCTCGCTGGAACAGGCTCGAGCCGTGGGCCCGGGGCACGAGCCCCACCTCGCAGTGGATGGGCCGGATGTCGCGGGGCCCGCGCCCGTCCAGGCGCACGCCCTGCTCGATCACGCGGCGGCGCATGACCCGCTTCTGGACCTCCTTGAAGGCCGGCGAGATCTCCGCCTGGCGCCCGGCGAACAGCTCCTCGCCCCAGACCTCGAGGAGGTGGGCCTTGAGCTCCTCCTTCAGGGCCTCCAGCCGGGCCTCGCGCTCGGCCTTGTCCGGCACGATCGCCTCCTCCAGGCGCGGGCGCGCGAAGGCCTCGACGGCCTCGAGGGTCTCCGGCGAGTACGCCGGGCGCGGCGTCCACTCCCGCGGCTCCACGTCGCAGAGCGCGATGAACTCCTGCTGGAAGTCGATCATCTCGGCGATGGCGCGCTTGGCGGCCTCCAGGCCCTCGGCGACGACCTCCTCGGTGGGGGCGACCGCCCCGCGGTCACCGTGGAGCAGCGTCCAGGTGTTGTCCGGAGCCTCGCCCTCGATCATCAGGATGTCGATCTCGCCACGATCGTTCCGGCGACCCGCCACGACCGCGTCGAAGGTGGCCTCCTCGAGGTCCTGGAAGGTGGGGTTCACCGCCCACGTGCCGTCGATGAGCCCCATCCGGACCGCGCCGATCGGGCCCTCGAACGGCAGCCCGGCGAGGAGCGTGGCGAGGCTCGCCGCGTTCATGCCGGGGACGTCGTACGGGTTGGCCATGTCCACCGAGAGGACCGTGAGGACGATCTGGACCTCGTCCCGGAAGTCCTCGGCGAAGCTCGGCCGCATGGGGCGATCGGTGAGGCGCGCCGTGAGGATGGCCGTCTCCGACGGTCGGCCCTCGCGGCGGAAGAAGCCGCCGGGGATCTTCCCCGCGGCGTACATCCGCTCCTCGACGTCCACCGTGAGCGGGAAGAAGTCGATCCCCTCGCGGGGCGGCGCGGTCGTGCAGGTCGCCAGCACCTGGGTCTCGCCGTAGGTCACGACCGCGGATCCGTGTGCGAGCTGGGCGAGCTTGCCCGTCTCGAACACCATGGTCTGGTTCCCGATCTTCCGGGAAAGGGTGATGGCCATCGGCCCTCGCTCCTCCT
>SIRV01000035.1 GCA_004366195.1 Actinomycetota bacterium | reverse complement strand
CGACGGTCGTGCTGGCCGTCGGGGCCCTGCTCATCGTGATGTGGAAGCCGGAGGCGCTTGGGATCGCGCTCGCCGTGGGCCTCGCGGCGATCGGCGCTCGGGCGCTCTACACGAAGGTCAAGGAGTCGGCGCGGAAGCGGGCCGAGGCCAGCTCCGCCGTGGCGAACGCGGGCCTTGCCGTTGCGGCGGTGTCGATCGCGCCGCTGCTGCTGTTCGCGTTCCTCTGGGCGGCGCTGCTCGCGCTGCTCGGGGTCATGTGGATCCTGAGCGCGCTCGGCGTGATCTGACCCGGTCCGAGCCGACCCCTGTCCGGAGCCGCCACCGTCCGGGTGGCGGCTCTGCCTTCCGCGGGGCTCGCCGTTGCCGGGTCCTCGCCGCCCTCCCTCTCGCAGTCGTAGCCCTCCTCGCCCGTCCCGCGATGGCCCAGGAATGGCCGACGCCGAGCCCGCCCCCGACGAACGAGTGCGTCGGCTGCCACGCGCTGCCGGACATCGTGTGGGCCGACGACGGTCGGTACCGTCCCGGGCTGCTCGTCACCGGCGACGAGCTCGCCGGCAGCGTCCACGGGGACTTCCGGTGCACCGACTGCCACAGCGCCCTCGGCGCGACGATGCACGCCCGCCGGGACGCGGCCCGCGACTCGTGCGCCCGGTGCCACGAGCGCGAGGCCGCCGAGTACGAGGAGGGCTACCACGGGAGCCAGGGCGTGAGCGACACGGTCCCCAAGCCCACCTGCGTCACCTGCCACGGCTCGCACCAGGTCCAGCCGGCGAGGACCCGGACCTTCGTGCACCGGGCGAGCGAGCAGTGCGCCCGCTGCCACGAGCAGATGGCCGAGCGGTTCGCCGGGGGCAACCCCTTCGGGATGGAAACGCACCTCGCGGGGGTCGAGGTCGCGACGTGCGCCGACTGCCACGGGTACCACCTCGTCCTGCCTACCGAGGACCCCCGCTCCCCGGTGAACGAGGCCAACATCCTGGAGACCTGCCGGCGCTGTCACACGAACGCGCCGGCGAACTTCGTCGACGTCCAGATGCACGTGCCGACCGGCGCGATCCCCGACGACCCGAGGCTGCGGGTCATCACCATCTACATGCTCACGCTGCTGATCGGGACGTTCGCCTTCTTCGGGTACCTCACGATCCTCGGGATCCGCTTCGAGCTGCGCAAGCAGGCCGAGCGGGCTCGGCTGCGGGAGAGCGCGGGAGGGGTGCTGTGAGCGTCATCGCGACGACGAGGGTGCGGGAGGAGCTGGTGGTGCGGCGCTGGTCGTGGTGGGCGCGGGCCACGCACGCGGTCCTCGCCCTCTCGGTGTTCGGCCTGATCCTCACCGGCATGCCGATGCACTACGCCGACGCCTTCTGGGCCGAGCCCCTGCTCTGGCTGTGGCGGGGCGAGCGGGGAGCCGCCGCCGTCCACAAGGTTTGCGCCGTCGGCTTCCTGTCCTCGGCCGCGATGCACGTGATCGGGATGCTCCTCGCCTGGGTCACCGGCCGCTGGTCGCCGCGCGCCCTGTTCGACGAGGACTCGATCCTGCCGCGGTGGCGGGACGTGCGGCAGGTCGGCGAGTACATCCGGTACCTGAAGGGCGAGGGGCCGCGGCCGGAGTTCCCCCGGTTCACCTTCTGGGAGAAGTTCGACTACCTGGCCGAGGTGTGGGGTCTGCTCATCATCGGCCTGACCGGTCTCGTGATGTGGTTCCCGGCCCGCTTCCTCGCCTTCCTGCCGGGCTGGCTGGTGAACGCGGCCAGGATCTTCCACTCGTACGAGGCGATCCTCGCCATGGGGTTCCTGTTCACCGTGCACTACTTCAACACCCACCTGCGCCCCGAGGTCTTCCCGGTGGACGAGGTCATCTTCACCGGGAACATCCCCCTCCACGAGATCCGCGAGCGATACCCCGGCTGGTACAAGCGCGTGGCGGGCTCCAACCAGGTGTTCCGGGCGCGCACCGGCGTCGGACCCATGGCCTTCCTGATCAGCGCCTTCTACCTCTCGGTGGGGTTCGTCATCCTGATGCTGGTGATGACGACGGCGGCCCTCGAGGCCGTCCGCTACTTCGGCTGGCTCCTCACCGGCGCCGAGTAGCGGCGGCGCTCACGCCTCGTCCAGGCCGATGATCCCCTTGCGGATCGCGTACTTCACGAGCTCGGTCCGATCGTGCATGCCGAGCTTGCGCATGAGGTTCGCGCGGTGGGCCTGCACCGTCTTGATCGAGAGGTACAGCTTGTCGGCGATCTCGCGGTTCGTGAGCCCCTCGGCGATCAGCTTGAGGATCTCGCGCTCCCGGTCCGAGAGCGTGTCGAAGGACGTCTCCTCGCCCTTGGCCACCCGCGCCAGGTAGTCCTTGATCAGGAGCTTCGCCACGCTCGGGTGGAGAACGGCCTCGCCCTGGTGGGCGCGCTTGACCGCCATGATCACGTCCTCGGCCGGTGCGCGCTTGACGACGTACCCCGTCGCCCCGGCCTGGAGCATCTGGAAGACGTAGCCCTCGCTGTCGTGGACGGTGAGGGCGACGACCTGCGTGTTGGGGTGCGATTCGCGGATCCGGCGCGTCGCCTCGAACCCCGACAGGCCCGGCATGCCGATGTCCATCAGCACGACGTCGGGCTCGAGCTCCCGCACCTTCTCGATCGCCTCCTCGCCCGAGGAGGCCACGCCGACGACCTCGAGCTCGGGGTCGGTCGCGAGCACCATCCGGATCCCCTCGCGCACGATCTCGTGGTCGTCCACCACCAGCACCTTCACCCGGCCGCTCATGTCCGCTCGCCACCTTCACCGGTCGCCGCGGGGGCGACCTCGCCCTCCTCGGGGAGCGGGATCTCCGCCACCACCCGCGTCCCGCGCCCCGGCACCGAATCCACCCGGAACGTCCCGCCCGCGATCTCCGCGCGCTCGCGCATGCCCTCGAGGCCGACGGCCTCGCCGCTGCGGGCGCGGGCGGCGACCTCCATCACGTCGAACCCCACCCCGTCGTCCTCCACCTCCAGGTGCAGCCGCCCCTCACGCACCCCGACGCGCACGCCGACCCGGCTCGGCTTGGCGTGCCGCGCCGCGTTGCTCACCGCCTCCTGCACGATGCGGAAGGCGGCGAGCTCGATGTGGTCCGGCAGCCGCCCGAGCTTCGCGCCCTCGAACTCGATGGGGAAGCCCCACAGGTCGCTCATCTG
The DNA here is from genome assembly GCA_004366195.1 of Actinomycetota bacterium. Taxonomy (GTDB): domain Bacteria; phylum Actinomycetota; class UBA4738; order UBA4738; family HRBIN12; genus HRBIN12. The sequence continues at coordinate 1,510 of SIRV01000035.1, read as the reverse complement.
CGCCACGTACCACCGGAGCGCGGGGATCAGCCCCAGCTCGTCCAGGAGGGCCGGACGCAGCTCGAACAGCATCCGGTCGAGGTTCCGGGCCGCCTCCTCCGCCAGCGACTTCACCGCCGCGATCCGGGCCCGCGCGTCCTCGTCCACCGGCGCCTGGGACTCCAGCAGCTCGATGTTCATGATCAGCGCCGAGAGCACCTGCGAGGTCTCGTCGTGGAGCTCGCGGGAGAGCCGCCGACGCTCCTCTTCCTGGACGGTGAGGGTCTTACGCAGGAGCCCCTGGAGCGCCTGCTCCTTCTGCTGGAGCCGCTCGAGCAGCTCGGCGTTGCGCACGGCGACCCCGACGAGCCCGGCGAGCGAGCCGAGCAGGTCGCGCTCGGCCGCGTCGAGACACTTCGGCGGGTCCCACGCCACGCCGATCACGGCCAGGCACCGCTCGCCCATGCAGGCGGGCACGTACGCGGAGGACACCTCCTCCGCCTCGGCGACCTTCGCGAGCGGCCCCTCGGAGGTGAGGACGCCGCGCTCCTCGGCCACCCGGCGCAGCACCTCCCCGTCCGGCGGACCCTCGCCGACGACGGCCTCCGGCTCCTCGCTCTCCGGCCGCCAGATCGCCACCCCGCTCGCGCCGAGGGCCCGCGCCACCTGCCCGGCCGCCCGGCCGAGCACCTCGGAGAGGCCGGCCCCCGAGGTCAGCAGGGCCTGGATCTCCTCCATCCCCTCGAGCTCGTCGCGGAGCTCCTCGACCGTGGTGCGGAGGTCGGTCGCCTGCCGCTCCAAGCGCTCCGCCATCTCGTTGAAGGTCTCGGCCACCTCGGCGAGCTCCCACCCGCGGTAACGGGGGAGCCGCACGGAGAGATCGCCGCGGCCGAGCCGCTCCGCGGCCTCCCCGATATCGGCGAGGGGCCGGAGCACGCTGCGGCGCAACGCCCAGACCGACACCACGATCCCGGCGAGCAGCGGGACGCCGGCGACGACGAGCGAGGTCCTCGCGCTCCGGACCAGCTCCTGCTGGAACGGACCCTCGTCGAGCCGGACCTCGACGGCGCCGAGCACGTCGGAGGCCTCGGAGTGGCATCCCACGCACTCCGGCTGCTTGGGGATCGGCACGAACACCGACAGGATCCCGCGGCCCGAGGAGGACACCGTCCGGTTCTGGTCCATCGCGCTCATGAGGGCGGATCGGCCCACCTCGGACAGGCCGAGGTCGGGGTTGGACGTCACCCACGGCGTGCCGGTCCGCCGGTAGACGGTCACCGCCTCGATCAGGCGGCCCTCCTCGACGTTGCGGACCGACCGGCGGATGTCCTCGGGGGCGTTGTTCAGCATGCTGACCTCGAGGCTGTCCTCGGCCGTCCGCGCCACGATCTCGCCGGCCTCGATCCACTGCTGCTCGAGCCGGCCGGTCACCAGGCGCGCCATGACGGCGAGGGCGATGGCCGCCGCCGCGCCGAGCAGCACGGCCATCCAGAGCATCACCCTGGCTTCCAGGCGCACGGGGCACCCCCTT
>SIRV01000034.1 GCA_004366195.1 Actinomycetota bacterium | reverse complement strand
CCCGGCGGCGTCTTCTTCGAGCGCGGCGGGCTCGGCCTGGCCGGCACCGGCCTGGCGGAGCGCGTCGGCGTCGGCGGCGGGCCCGAGCGCATCCGGCTCCTCGCCCGGGAGGTCGAGTCGGTCCTGCGCCACGTCCGCCGGGACCCCGACACCCCGCCGCCCGTCGCCGTCGGGGCGATCCCCTTCGATGGGGACCGGCCAGCCGAGCTCATCGTGCCGGAGCGCGTCGTCCAGCGGCGCCGGCCGGGCGAGACCGTGGCCCTCGAGGTCTTCGCGGAGGGGCTCGGCCCGGCCGACCATGAGCGCGAGCGCTGGATCGGCCGGGCGGTCCCCCACGATGCCTTCGAGGAGATCCAGCTGCGGGCCGACCCGGAGCCCGAGGCGTACGCGTCCGCCGTGCGCGAGGCCGTCCGTCGGATCGTCGCCGGCGAGCTGCGGAAGGTGGTCCTCGCCCGCACGGTCGTCGTCGCCGCCGATCGGGAGCTCGACCCCAAGCAGCTCCTCTGGCGATTGCGCGCCGTCGACCCCGAGTGCTTCACGTTCGCCGCGCCGGAGCTCGTGCCCGGCTCCCCGGCCCCGGTCGGCGTCCTGGTGGGCGCGACCCCGGAGCTGCTCGTCGCCAAGCGCGGCGACGAGCTTTCCGCGACGCCCCTGGCCGGCTCCGCGCCCCGCTCGGGCGATCCCGTCGAGGACGCCGCGTCCGCCGCCCGCCTCCTCGCCTCGGCCAAGGACCGCGAGGAGCACGCCCTCGTCGTGGAGGACGTGGAGGCCGCGCTCGCGCCCCTCTGCGAGGAGCTCCACCGCCCCCACGAGCCCGAGCCCCTCGGGACGGCGAACGTGTGGCACCTCGCGACCCCGTTCCGCGGACGCCTCCGGCCGGAGGTCCGGAGCGTCCTGGACCTCGTCGCCGCCCTCCATCCCACGCCCGCGGTGGGCGGCTCGCCTCGTCGGGCCGCGCTCGCCGCCCTGCCCGAGCTCGAGCCGATCGATCGGGGGTGGTACGCGGGACCCGTCGGATGGGTGGACGCCGACGGGGACGGGGAGTGGGCGATCGCCCTCCGCTGCGCCGAGCTCACCGGCCGCACGGCCCGCGTCTTCGCCGGCGCCGGCATCGTCGCCGACTCCGACCCCGCCGCCGAGCTCGACGAGACCGAGCGGAAGTTCCGCGCCCTCCTCGACGCCCTGCGCTGGGGCTGAGCTACCGGAGCGCCGCCGCGACCGCCGCGTGGAGCTCGGCGCGGTGTCGTACGGTCGCCGATCGCTCCACCGGCACCTCGATCACCTGGAGCCCGCCCGCCGCCCTGGCTCGCTCGAGCGCCTCACGCAGGTCCTCGGCGCGGAGCACGAGCGCGTGTCCGGCGCCGGCCGCCCGGCAGATCTCCGCCAGGTCGAGGCCGTGCGGCGTCACGAACAGGGGCTCGAGCTCGGGCAGGTCCCGCTGGGGCAGCATCGAGAAGATCGCGCCGCCGTCGTTGTTCGGCACGACCAGCACCAGGTCGGGACCTCGGCGCGCGCGCCAGAGGAGCGATCCGACGTCGTGCAGGAGGGAGAGGTCCCCGGAGCGCGCGACCGTCGGCCCGCCCGCGGCGGCGATCCCGAGGGCGGTGGAGACGAACCCGACGATCCCGCCCGCACCCCGGTTCGCCAACACCCGCAGGCCGACGCGGGGCCGCATGGCGAGATCCAGATCTCGGACCGGCAGGCTGGAGGCCACCACGAGCGTCCCCCCCTCCGGCATCCAGCCCGCCACGTCCCGCGCGATCCGCGGCTCCGAGGGCTCGCTCCAGGCATCGAGGGCCGCGTCCAGGGCGGCGCGGGCCCGGCGATCGGCCGCCCGCCAGTCGCGGATCCACGCCGTCTCACCCCGTGCCGGCGCCGCCGTGAGCGCCTTTCGACACAGCGCCTCGGGGTCCACCACGAACCGCCGCTCGGCTCGCCGGTGGGGGTCGGCCACGAGGTCGTCGGGGTCCACGATCGCCAGGCGCTCCGCGGCCGCCGCGGCGGCCAGGCCGGCGCGCGACGTCGGCGCGGCGCCCACCTGCAGGACGATCTCCGGCGCGTGAGAGGCGAGGAAGCCCTGGTCGCCGAGGAGCGCCTGGCCGGCCTCCAGGGTCCCCGGCACCCGGAGGCCCGAGGTCGGCTCGGCCGCCACCGGCCACCCGGCTCGCTCCGCGAGCTCGAGGACCGCGGGCGCCGGCGCCCGGAGCGACCCCGCGAGCACGAGCCCCCGCTCGCTCGCGCCGAGCAGCCCGACCAGGTCCCGCGCGTCCTCGGCGGTGGGCTGCGGCGGGCCCGTCGCCGGCTGGCCCAAGGCCAGGCGCACGTCGCCGCCGCCCCGCGCCCCCCGCGAAGGCACGAGGGGCTCGCGGAACGGGAGGTTCAGGTGCACCGGCCCGGGCGGATGTCGGAGGCTCCGCCCCCACGCCTCGAGGGCGAGGCCGTGCCAGTGGCCGGGGTCGGGCCGGTCGCCGGGGACCGCGGCGTCGTGGCTCCAGCGGACGTACCCGCCGTACAGCCCGACCTGCTCGATCGTCTGGTTCGCCCCCACGCCCCGCAGCTCCGGCGGGCGGTCGGCCGTGAGCAGGAGCAGCGGCACACGGGCCATGTGGGCCTCGACGGCGGCCGGCAGGAGCTCGGCGGCGGCCGTGCCGCTCGTGCATGCCACGGCGGCGGGCCGGCCGGTCGCCTTGCCCAGCCCGAGCGCGAAGAACCCCGCGGCGCGCTCGTCCAGGTGCACGTGCACCCGGACGCGCCCGTCGCGGGCGAGGGCGAGCGCCAGCGGCGTCGAGCGCGAGCCCGGCGAGACGCACGCGTCGGTGAGGCCGAGGGCCACGAGCGCCCCCACCAGCTCTCGCATGCAGGCGAGCGCCACGTCGCCCTCGGTCGGGCCGCCGCTCACGCCGCCGTCGCCCCCGCGACCCAGAGGCCGAGCGCCAGCAGGCACCCGAACGCGAGCGTGAGCGCCGAGGTCGCGACCAGTACCGGCACCAGCTCGCGGCCCTCCGCGCGGCCGACGGCCTCCATCGGCCGGATCGCGAGCGGCCAGGACGCGAGCGCGAGCAGGGCCCACATCGGCAGACCTCGCCCGGGCTGGGCGATCTCCACCAGCACGCCCGCCACCACCGCGGCGTACGCGCCCACGACGAGCCCCCGGTACAGCCGCCTGGCGGCTCGTGAGCCGATCCGCACCGCGAGCGTCCGCTTGCCCGTCGCGGCGTCGGTCGGGATGTCCCGCACGTTGTTGGCCTCCAGGATGGCCACGATCAGCAGGCCCATCGGCACGCTCGCCCACCACGCCGCGGCCGGGACCGTCTCGGCGTTCACGTACGCCGTCCCCGCCGTCGCCATGAGCCCGAAGAAGACGAAGACCGCGAGCTCGCCGAGGCCGAGCCCCGCGTACGGCCTCGGCCCGCCCGAGTACAGCCACAGCGCCCCCATGGCCGCGGCGCCGATCGGCACGAGCCAGGGCGTCGTCGCGAGCGCGAGGGCGAGGCCCGCGAGCCCCGCCACCCCGATGCAGGCGAGCGCCGCCGCGAGCACCGCCCGGGGCGAGGCCATCCCGCTCGCCACGAGCCGCGGGGGCCCGAGCCGCCCCTCGACGTCCACCCCGCGGACCCCGTCGTGGTAGTCGTTGGCGAAGTTCGCGCCGACCTGCAGCGCTACCCCGACGACGAGGGCCGCCGCGGAGCGCCAAGCGACCGCCCGTCCGGCGGCCGCGATCCCCACCAGCACCGGGGCGACGCTCGCCCCGAGCGTGCGGGGGCGCGCCCCGTGCCACCAGACCGCGAGCCGGCCGGCCGCCCCCATCGCCCTCACGGCCGGCGCGGGAACCGGGAGAAGTCGGGCTCGCGCTTCGCGAGGTACGCGTCCCGCCCCTCCTTGGCCTCGTCGCTCATGTAGTAGAGGAGGGTTGCGTCCCCGGCCAGCTGCTGGACGCCGGCGAGGCCGTCCACCCCGGCGTTGTACCCGGCCTTGAGGAGCCGGAGCGCGAGGGGGCTCATCTTCAGGAGCTCCCGGCACCAGGCCACGGTCTCCGCCTCGAGGTCGGCGAGGGGCACGACGGCGTTGACGAGGCCCCAGGCGAGGGCGGTCCGCGCGTCGTACTGGCGGCAGAGGAACCAGATCTCCTTGGCGCGCTTCTCCCCGATCTGCCGCGCGAGGAGGTTGATCCCGTAGCCCCCGTCGAAGGATCCGACCCGCGGCCCGGTCTGGCCGAACACCGCGTTGTCGGCCGCGATGGTGAGGTCGCAGCACACGTGGAGCACGTGGCCGCCGCCGATCGCGTACCCGGCGACCATCGCCACCACCGGCTTCGGCATCCGCCGGATCTGGATCTGCAGGTCGAGGACGTTGAGCCGGGAGATCCCGACCTCCTCGTCCACGTAGCCGTCGTCGCCCCGCACCCGCTGGTCCCCGCCGGAGCAGAACGCGAGGGGCCCCTCGCCGGTGAGGATCACGACCCCGATCTCCGGGTCGTCGCGGGCCCGGTCGAACGCGTCCGAGAGTTCCCGCACGGTGAGTGGCCGGAAGGCGTTCCGCACCTCCGGTCGGGCGATCGTGATCTTCGCGATCCCCTCGGCGGTCTCGTACCGGACGTCCGTGTACGTCGCCGCCGGCCGCCAGTCGAGCACCGTCCGCACCGTTTCCATGAGCATCCACTCCGAGAGCGTCGACTCGAACGATGTGGGCTAGCCTATCGCAGGTGAGACGCCCGCTCGGCCTCCGACCCGGCGACCTCGTGGCCGTCGCCCTGCCCCCGGGACCCGTCTGGCTCGACCTCGTCCGCGAGATCTGGGGCGCGGACGCGGCCCTGCTCCCCGTCGACACGCGCTTGCCCCTTCCCGAGCGCACCGCGCTCCTCGAGCGCGCCCGCCCGACGGTGCTGCTCGACCCGGACGGGGCGTCGCGGCTCGCCGGCGGCCTTCCGGCGGAGCCGGAGGTGGTCCTCGTCGTCGCGACCTCCGGGACGGCCGGCGAACCGAAGCTCGCCGCCTTCGACCACGCGGCCATCGAGGCCGCCGTGGCCGCCTCCGCCCGCGTCCTGGAGGCGCGGCCGGGGGACGCCTGGCTCTGCTGCCTCCCCCCGGCCCACGTCGGGGGCCTCCTCGTGCTCCTCCGCGGGGCGCTCCTCGGCGCGCCGGTGGCGGTCCACGAGCGGTTCGAGCCGGCGGCCTTCGCCCGCGAGCGCGAGGTCCGCTTCACCGCCGTCGTGCCGACGATGCTCCGACGCCTGCTCGACGCCGGAGCCGATCTGTCCGGGTTCCGAGCGATCCTCGTCGGTGGCGCCCACCTCCCCGCCGAGCTCCGCGCCCGCGCCGAGGCCGCCGGCGCCCGCATCGTCGAGACCTACGGGCTCACCGAGTCCTGCGGCGGCGTCGTGTACGAGGGGGTCCCGCTCCCCGGCGTGGAGGTCCGGATCGGCGCCGACGGCGGCATCCGGCTGCGCGGGCCGACGCTGATGCGGGGCTACCGCGGCGACCCCGAGGGCACCGCCGCGGCCCTCACCCCCGACGGATGGCTCATCACCGGGGACGCCGGCGAGCTCGACGGGCTCGGCCGCCTCCGCGTCGTCGGCCGCCTGGACGAGGCCGTCACCACGGGCGGCGAGCGCGTCTGGCCCCAGGAGGTCGAGGCCGTCCTTGCGGCCCACCCGAAGGTGGCGGAGGTCGCGGTCGGGGGGCGGCCGGACCCGGAGTGGGGCGAGCGCGTCGTGGCCTTCGTCGTGCCGGCCGACCCGGCCGAGCCTCCGACCCTGGCGGAGCTCCGCGAGGCCGCCGCCGAGCGCCTCGCCCGCTTCAAGGCGCCCCGGGAGCTCGTCCTGGTCCGAAGGCTCCCCCGCACCCGCTCGGGGAAGATCCGTCGGTCCGCGCTCGGTGCGGAGGAGCGCCAGGCGGGCGTGCGGGACGCGGAATAGGCTGCGGTTATCCTCAGGGGGAGGGCCCGCGGGGCCCGCATGGACGGTGCATATGGAGACGGAACGCAAGGTGGTGGTCCTCGGCTCGGGCCCGGCCGGGTACACGGCGGCCATCTACGCCGGGCGGGCGGGGCTCCGCCCGCTCGTGCTGAAGGGCCTGGAGGCCGGGGGGCAGCTCATGCTCACGACGGAGGTCGAGAACTACCCCGGCTTCCCCGACGGCATCATGGGCCCCGAGCTCATGGACGCCATGGAGAAGCAGGCCGCGCGCTTCGACGCCGAGATCCTCGCGACGAGCGCCACGCGCGTGGACCTCTCCGCCCGCCCTTTCACCGTCTGGGCGGGCGAGCAGTCCTGGCGCACCCGCACGCTCATCATCGCGACGGGCGCGAGCGCCCGCTGGCTCGGGGTTCCCGGCGAGCAGCGCCTGCGGGGCCGGGGCGTCTCGGCCTGCGCCACCTGCGACGGGTTCTTCTTCCGCGATCGGGAGCTCATCGTGGTGGGCGGCGGCGACACCGCGATGGAGGAGGCGATCTTCCTCACCCGGTTCGCGAGCAAGGTCACGATCGTGCACCGGCGCGACGCGTTCCGCGCCTCGAGGATCATGCAGGAGCGGGCGCTCGCCAACCCGAAGATCGACGTGGTGTGGAACGCGGTGGTCGAGGAGATCCTCGGCGAGGATGCGGTGACCGGGGTGCGCCTCCGCGACGTCCGCACCGGCGAGACCTGGGAGCGGCCGATCGCCGGCGTGTTCGTCGCGATCGGCCACGACCCCAACACCCAGCTCTTCCAGGGGCAGCTCGAGCTCGACGAGGCCGGCTACATCAAGGTCCAGGAGCCCCGCACCGCGACGAGCGTGCCGGGGGTCTTCGCCGCCGGCGACGTCACGGACCGCATCTACCGGCAGGCCGTGACCGCGGCCGGCCAGGGCTGCAAGGCCGCGATCGACGCGGAGCGCTTCCTCGAGGAGCACGGCGAGGGCTGAGCCCCCGGCGCCGTGAGATGCGGGTCGCCGTGGGGCGGCCCCGGGGCGGACCGGCTGCCCGCTCGGGCGGCCCCGGAGATGGAGGGAACGAGGATGGGGATGATCGGAGACGTGAACGAGGCCGACTTCGAGCAGCGCGTGCTGAAGAGCCCGACCCCGGTGCTCGTCGACTTCTGGGCCGAGTGGTGCGTGCCCTGCCACATGGTCGCGCCGGTGGTGGAGGAGATCGCGCGCGAGAAGGGCGAGGAGCTGGCCGTGGCCAAGCTGAACATCGACGAGAACCCGGGGCTCACCCAGCGGTTCGGCGTGATGAGCATCCCGACCCTCGTCCTCTTCGTGAACGGGGAGGAGCGGGCGCGCGTCGTGGGCGCGCGGGGCAAGGACGCGCTCCTGCGCGAGATCGAGCCTCACCTGCCGTAGGCCCTCCGGCGGTTGCCGGTCGGCCCGCCCGCTGCCAACCTCGCACCGTGCGCGCGATCCGACCCGGCGACCGCGGCGAGGCGGTCCGCGACCTCCAGCACCGGCTCGTGGAGCTCGGTTACCGCATCGACCCCGCCGAGCTCGACGGCCGCTTCGGCCCCACCACGGAGCGGGCCGTCCGCGAGTTCCAGCGCTCGCGCCGGCTCGACGAGGACGGCGTGGTCGGGCCGGACACCTGGGGCCAGCTGGTCGAGGCCGGGTACCGGCTCGGCGACCGCACGCTGTACCTGCGCTCACCAGCCTTCCGTGGCGACGACGTCCGCGAGCTCCAGCGCATGCTGAACGCCCTCGGGTTCGTCGCCGGCAAGGAGGACGGCATCTTCGGCCACCGGACGATGCACGCGGTGATGGAGTTCCAGCGGAACGTGGGGGCGACGCCCGACGGCATCGTCGGGCTCGACACCGTCCGCGCGCTGCAGCGGATGCGTCCGTCCCTCGCCGGTCCCGGGGCCGCGGTGGTCCGCGAGCGGGAGTCCGTCCGCACGATGGAGCGGCGGCTCGCGGGCTCCCTCGTGGCCATCGATCCCGGCGGAGACCCGCCCCCGCCGTCCGGCCTCGCCGAGGCGGTCGCGACGACGCTGCGGGAGCGCGGCGCCGAGCCGGCGCTCCTCCACGGGCCGGAGGACGAGCCGGCCCTCCGTGCCCGAACGGCCAACGCGGTCGGGGCGACCGTGTGCATCGGCCTCCGCGGCTCGGACGGCGAGGGCGCCGCGTGCGCCTACTGGGGCACGGCGACCTCGCACTCCCCCGCCGGACGCCGCCTGGCGGAGCTGGTCCTCGCCGAGCTCTCGCGGATCGGCGTCCGCGACGACGGCCTGCGGCCGCTCGGCGTCGCCCTCCTGCGCGAGACCCGCATGCCGGCCGTCATCGTCGAGCTCCCCCGGGCCCTCGGCGCCGACGCCCGGGTGGCCGGGGCCCTCGTCGACGCGATCGAGCGCTTCCTCTCCGGCTCGGCCTGACGCCTCAGCGACGACGCCCGAGGGCGGCCAGCACCAGGCCCAGCGCGGCCCCGAGGCCAAGCGCTGCGAGGGCCCGGCGCACCTCGACCGCGCGCACCCGCTCCATGGCAGGATGATGGCACGAGCGGCATCCGCCGCGCCGTCGGTCCGACCGGGAGGAGGACGATGCGCTTCTGCCTCATGCTCGAAGGTCAGGAGGACGTCACCTGGGACCGTTGGCTGGCCGTGGCCGAGGCCGCCGAGCGCCTCGGCTTCGAGGGCCTGTTCACGTCCGACCACTACCTCTCCGTCCAGAGGGTTCGCGAGCGCGGCTCGAACGACGCGTGGGCGATCCTCGCCGGCCTCGCGGCGCGGACCCGACGCCTGCGCCTCGGGACCCTCGTCTCGCCCGTCACCTTCCGCCATCCATCCCTGCTCGCGAAGATCGCGACGACCGTCGACCACATCTCCGGCGGCCGCGTCGAGATCGGCATGGGGGCCGGCTGGTGGGAGGACGAGCACCGCGCCTACGGCTTCCCCTTCCCCTCCGCTCGCGAACGCTTCGACCTGCTCGAGGAGCAGGTCGAGATCGTCCACGGGCTGCTCACCGAGGAGCGGTTCTCCTTCCGGGGCTCGCGCTACTCGCTGGAGGACTGCCGGTTCCTCCACGCGCCGGTCCAGCGCCCGCACCCGCCGCTGATCCTCGGGGGCCGCGTGGTGGGCCCGCGCATGCGCCGCCTGGTGGCCCGCTTCGCGGACGAGTTCAACACGGTGGGCGGCACGCCCGAGCAGGTCCGGGCCCGCTTCGAGCGCGTGCGCGCCGGCCTGCGCGAGGCCGGCCGCGACCCCGCGGAGGTCACGACGTCGCTCATGACGTGGTTCTACGTCGGACGCGACGAGGACGAGTGGCGCGACCGGGTCGAGCGATCGCGCCGCAGGGACCCCGCCGCCGGATCCTTCGACGAGTACCTGGCGGAGATCTCCCGCGACCACTTCGTCGGCACCCCCGAGCAGGTCGTCGAGCGCCTGCGCGAGTACGAGGCCGTCGGCGTGCAGCGCGTGTTCCTCAACCACGAGCTCGTGGAGGACGACGAGCACCTCGAGCTCGTCGCACGCGAGATCCTGCCGGCCCTCGCCTGAAGCCCCGGCGCTGCCCGGCCCCGGCCGAGAGTGGTGCTAGGCTCGAACCCCCATGGCCTCCTTCGACGTCGACCCGTACGCGGAGCTCTACGCTCGACGGACCGGCGGGATGTCCGCCTCCGAGGTCCGCGCGCTCTTCGCGGTCGCCGCCAGGCCCGAGGTCGTGTCCTTCGCCGGCGGCATGCCCTACGTCCGTGCCCTCCCCCCCGAGCAGGTCCTCGAGCTCCTCGAGGGGGTGCTCCTGGAGCGCGCCGACGTGGCCCTCCAGTACGGGGGGGGCCAAGGCCCGCCGGCGCTCCGGGAACGCCTCGTCATGCTGATGGCGGAGGAAGGCCTGGTCGCCGACCCCGAGGACGTCGTCGTCACGACCGGCGCGCAGCAGGCCCTCGACCTCGTCGGCAAGGTCCTGATCGACCCCGGGGACCTGATCGCCGTCGAGGCGCCCTCCTACGTCGGCGCCCTCTCGGCGTTCAGCGCCTACGAGCCTCGCTTCCTCCAGATCGAGCTCGATGAGGAGGGCATGGTCGTCGACCAGCTCGAGGAGGCTCTGCTCCGGGGCGAGCGACCCAAGTTCGTCTACACCGTCCCCACGTTCCACAACCCCGCCGGCGTGACGATGTCGCTCCGCCGGCGCGAGCAGCTCGTGGCCCTCTGCCGCGAG
>SIRV01000033.1 GCA_004366195.1 Actinomycetota bacterium | reverse complement strand
TGGTGATGGACGCCGCCGAGGAGGGGATCCGGAAGCCGCACCCCGAGATCTACCGGCGGATCGCCCGGGCGCTCGACCTGCCGCCCGGGCGGTGCCTGTTCGTCGACGACCTGCGGGTGAACGTGGAGGGGGCGCGAGCGGTGGGGATGGAGGCCTTCCGCTTCGAGGTGACCGACCCCACCGGGAGCGTGGACCGGCTCCTCGCGACGCTCGGCCTCATCGAAGGGGGTGGGAGGTGAACGACACGGTCGAGGCTCGGACGGTCTCCCTGGAGGCCGCTCAGAGGGTCGTGACCGCCTGCCTGGAGGCGGCCGCGGGGATGGGCGTCTCGGTGGTGGTCGCGGTGGTGGACGTCGCCGGGGAGCTGAAGGCGTTCGCCCGGATGGACGACGCGCCGCTGCTCTCCGTTCGAGTGGCCCAGGACAAGGCCTGGACGGCCGCGGCCTTCGGCATCCCGACCCACGACTGGTGGGGCCTGGTGAAGGACGACCCCGCGATGCTGCACGGGTTCGTCAAGACCGATCGGCTGATGATCGTCGGCGGGGGCGTCCCGCTCGTGTCGCGTGGCGCCGTGGTCGGCGCGGTCGGCGTCTCTGGGGCCTCGGCGGAGGAGGATCGGCGGATCGCGGAGGCCGGAGCCGCGGTCCTCGCCCCCCACGCCGCGGATCCGGATCCTGGCTCCCCATCCGCCGGGGACCGCGGATAACATGGCGCCGTGCGCGGATCGCGGGCGGTCGGTCTCGGGGTCGCGGCGGCGCTCATCGTCGGGCTCGTGCTCTTCCCGGCGCTCGTCGTGGCCGGCTTCTACGCGTTCGCCAACGCGTACGCGCTCGTCGTCGGCTCGGACTTCTCTGCCGAGACGGTGAACGTCGGCGTGCTCCTCGCCGGGCTCGTCCTCACCGTGGCCGTGCTGCTCGCGCTCCTCGCCGCCGGCGTCGGGCTCCTCGGGCGAAGCCTCTCGCCGAGGCGTCGCGGAGCCGAGGACCCGTTCGGGGCCCTCGACCCCTAGGAAATCCCACCATCGCGCATCCACGGCGGTACCCTGCATGGCCGTGTCCACGCTCCGCCAGGATCCCACGACCCGCCAGTGGGTGATCCTCGCGCCTCGCCGGGGCGAGCGACCCCACCAGCCCGCCGTCGCCGCGCACCCGCCGCAGCCGGAGCGCGACCCGAGCTGCCCCTTCTGCCCGGGCAACGAGGGGCAGACCCCGCCGGAGATCCTCCGCCTGCCGCCGGAGGGGCCGGACTGGCGCGTCCGCGTCGTGCCGAACCTCTACGGCGCCCTCGGCGAGGGCGGCCCGCCCCGGCGCTCGGGCTCGCCGATGTTCCGGGAGATGCCGGGCGTGGGAAGCCACGAGGTCGTGATCGAGTCGCCGCGCCACGACGCGCGCCTGGACGAGATGTCCGAGGAGGAGGTGGCGGAGGTCGTGTGGGTCTGGCGCGAGCGTTACCGCGCGCTCATCGCCCGCCCCGAGATCCGGGCGGTCGTCGTCTTCAAGAACTTCGGGCCCCTCGCGGGGACGTCCCTCCTCCACCCGCACTCGCAGATCGTGGCGACCCCGGTGTACCTGCCGCGGCTGCTCCGGCGCCTGGACGTCGCCACCCGGTACTTCGACGACAACGGGGTCTGCGTCTACGACGACCTCCTCGCCGCGGAGCGGGAGGTCCGCCTGCGGGTCGTCGACGAGTGCGGCGGCTTCGTCTCCTTCGAGCCCTTCGCCTCGGGCTCGCCCTACGAGACGTGGATCCTCCCCACCTTCCATCAGGGCTCCTTCGGCGACCTCGCCGATGAGGAGGTGGACGACCTCGCCTGCATCCTGATCCGGACCCTGACGCTGATCCGGCGGGCCTGCGGCGACCCCGACTACAACCTCGTCCTGTACTCGGCGCCCACCAACGGCCACACCGACGAGGTCTTCCACTGGCACATCAAGATCATCCCCAAGCTCAGCACGCCGGCCGGGTTCGAGATCGGCTCGGCCATGAGCATCAACACCGTGCCGCCGGAGGAGGCCGCCGAGCGGCTCCGAGCCGCGCGCCAGCTCGCGTAGCTCAGCAGCCGCTCGCGACCCAGCGTGGCCCATCGCCGAGGGGCACCCCGAGGCGCTCGGCCACCCGCTTCAGCCGCCGTCGGTAGGTGCGCATCTCGCGCCGGTTCCAGTCGGCGTGGGTCAGGCAGCGCCAGTCCTCGTAGAGCTCGTGGTGGTAGGGGCTCCGCAGGATCTCGGCGTGCCCGATCACGTCGCCCCACGAGATGCCGAACCGGGCCATGAGCCACGCGGTGAGGCGGAGCGAGGCGCGCATCATCGCCCGGTTCCCGAGGATCTCCTCGGCGCTCGTCCCGACGTGCTCGATCCCCACGGCGGTCCAGTTCATCCCGATCGCGTGGCGGCAGCGGATGCCGAGGTTCACGAGCTGGTGGATCGTCCCGTCCGTGTCGATGAGGAAGTGGGCGCACACCCCCGGCCGCTCCCCGAGGTGCGGCGCGTTGGCGGCGAAGTGGTTCCAGGCGCTCTCGTAGCTCGTGCCGTCGGTGTAGTGGATCACGACGACCCGCGGATCGACGAGCTCGAACGTGCGCTCGCCGTAGTGCCGCTCGGAGTACCGCGCGGTCTGGCGCTTGCGCTTCGCGCCGAACGGGATCTTCGACCACACGATGTCGGGGCGGATCTCGCGCGGTCGGGGCGGCTCGGCCGGGGCGGGCGCCTCGGCGCCGAGGACGAGGAGGCCAACGACGAGCGCGAGGACGCCACGCCGTCTCATCGGGCCCGGGCGACGGCCGCGCGCAGCCGGGCCACCGTGCGCTCCCGGCCGAGCAGCTCCAGCGACTCCGGCAGCGGCGGCGAGACGGTCGAGCCGGTGACGGCCGCCCGCACCGGCTGCCACCCCTTCGTGCGGCTGAGGCCGGCCCCCTGGGCGAGGACGTCGAGGGCGGCCGCGATGTTGGCGGCGGTCCAGGGCTCGACCCGCTCGAGCGCCGCGGCGGCGGCCTCGAGGTAGCCCTCGGGCGCCCCCGTCAGGACCGTGGCGGCGCGCTCGTCCGGCTCGACGTCGTCGGTGAACAGGAACCGCAGCAGGGGCGCCGCGTCGGTGAGGACCTTCATCCGCTCCCGCACCAGCGGCATCGCTCGGCGGACGAGCGAGGGCTCGGGGAGCAGCCCGGCCGCGGTGAGCGCGTGGAGGCAGCGCGCGGCGAGCTCGTCGTCGTCGAGCTGCTGGATGTAGTGCGCGTTCATCCACTCCAGCTTCTGGACGTCGAACATCGCCGGGTTGCGCGACACGCGCGAGATGTCGAACAGCTCGACGAGCTCGGACAGGGTGAACAGGTCGCGGTCCCCGTAGGACCAGCCGAGGATCGCGAGGTAGTTCACCATCGCCTCCGGCAGGAACCCCCGCTCGCGGAAGGCCTCGACCGACGTCGCGCCGTGCCGCTTCGAGAGGGGCTGCCGGTCGGGGCCGACGATGAGCGGGTGGTGAGCGTAGGTGGGGAAGGTCGTGGCCCCCAGGGCCTCCATCAGGGCCAGCTGCCGGGGGGTCGAGGCGAGCAGGTCCTCGCCCCGGATGATGTGGGTCATCCCCATCAGCAGGTCATCGACGCCGGCCGCCAGCAGGTACGTGGGCGAGCCGTCCGAGCGCATGATCACGAAGTCCGGCAGGCTCCCCGGCGCGAACCGCACCTCACCCTTGAGCAGATCGTGCACGACGAACCCCCGCTCGGGCATCGCGAACCGGAGGGCGGCGGGGCGCCCCTCGGCCTCGAAGGCGGCGCGCTCGGCCTCGGTGAGGGTCCTGCACCGGCCGTCGTAGCCGGGGGTGCGCCCGGCGGCCAAGGCCTCGCGCCGGCGCTGCTCCAGCTCCTCGGGCGTGCAGTAGCAGCGGTAGGCGCGCCCCTCTGAGAGCAGCCGCGAGGCGTGCTCGCGGTAGATGTCGAGGCGCTCGGACTGGCGGTACGGAGCGTGGGGGCCGCCGACGTCCGGCCCCTCGTCCCAGTCCAGCCCGAGCCAGCGCAGCGAGTCCATGACGAGGTGGACGGCCTCCTCCGAGACCCGGCTCGCGTCGGTGTCCTCGATCCGGAGGACGAAGGCGCCGCCGTGGTGCCGGGCGGTCAGCCAGGAGTAGAGGGCCGTGCGCGCGTTTCCGACGTGGATCGCGCCCGACGGCGCCGGCGCGAAGCGCGTGCGGACCGTGGTCACCGGGCCTCCACGGGGTTGGCGAGGACCCCGATCCCCTCCACCTCGACCTCCACCCGGTCCCCCGGCGCGAGCGGCCCGACGCCCTCCGGGGTACCGGTCAGGATCACGTCCCCGGGGAGCAGGGTCGTGAAGGCGCTGATGAACTCGACGAGGGTCGCGACGCCGAAGACGAGGTCCCGGGTGGAGGCGAACTGGCGGGTCTCCCCGTTCACGCGGGTCTCGATCCGGACGTCGGTCGGGTCGAGCTCCGTCTCGATCCAGGGGCCGAGCGGGCAAGACCCGTCGAACCCCTTCGCCCGCGCCCACTGCCCGTCCTTCTTCTGGAGGTCGCGGAGCGTGACGTCGTTCCCGCAGGTGTAGCCGAGGATGGAGCGGAAGGCGTCCTCGGCGCGGACGTTGCGGGCCACACGGCCGATGACGACCGCGAGCTCGCCCTCGTAGTCGACCCGCCGGCTGATGGGCGGGAGCGGGATCGGGTCCCCGGGCCCGCTCACCGCCGTCGAGGGCTTGAAGAACAGGAGAGGCTCCTCCGGGACCTCGCTCCCGAACTCCGCGGCGTGGGCAGGGAAGTTCTTCCCCACCCCGATCACCTTGGAGGGGAGCACCGGCGCGAGCAGGCGCACGTCGTCCAGGGGCACCACCTCGCCGGAGGGCAGCGGGTCCTCGAAGAACGTGCCGCGCAGGGCGCGGATCACGCCGTCCTCCAGGACGCCGTGGGCGATGCGGTCGGCGAAGCGGTAGCGGACGAGCCTCATGGCGGAGGCAGGCTACCGCACGCTCAGACGACCCGACGCGCGAGCGCCCGACCGGCGATCGCGAGCGGCGCCGCGGTCCAGGCGACGATGGCGCCGACGAGGAGCGCCCCGGCCCCGGCCGGGCCGAACCGGTCGAGGAGGAACGCGCCGAAGGGCCCGAGGGCGGTACCGCCGGCGCTCGTCGGGAGCAGCGCGAGGATCCGACCGGCCTCCAGGGGGTTCAGCAGGACCGCGACGAGCAGCCCCTCCGGACCGAGCCGGACGGCCGGCGCGAGTCCTGCGAGCGCGAGGTCCATGCCGAGCGCGAGCACGAACCACGCGGCCAGCGCGACGGCCGCGGCCTGGGACCGGCCCCGGGCGAACGCGGAGATCCCGACCCCGACGCCGAGACCGGCGGTCCCGACGGCGAGGGTCGAGCCGACGAGCGCCCCGAGCGGCGCGAGGTCCCGGACCCGGGCGACGCCCGCCAGCACGAGGGAGGCGAGGCCGAAGCCGAGCGCCACGGTCGTCCAGAGCGCGCCCGCGAGCCCGAGGAAGGTTCCCGCGACGATCGCCCCCCGCGAGATCGGGTGGGCGGCGACCATCGCGAGGAGCCCGCGCTCCCGCGCGCCGGCCAGGCTCGCCGCCCCGAGCAGGAGGCCGAGCAGGGGCGGCACCAGGACCCCGAGGTTCACGAGCCCCGCCGCGGCCGGACCGACCCCCGCCAACCCGAGGCCCCGCAGCGCGTCGAGGCCGAGGAGCGTGACCCCGAGGCACATCGCCCCGAACGTGAGCGCCGCGCCGAGGACGAACCGGCTGCGCACCGCCCCGCGGAGCTCCCACCCCGCCACCGCGAGCGCCGCCTTCACGCCTCCACCTCCTCGCCCTCCCCCGCAGGTGCCTCACCCGCGAACCGCTCGGGGGGACGGCGGCGCTCGAGGGCCACGACGTGGGGGCCGTCCATCGCTCCGTCGTGCATCACGCGTCCCTCCGCGAGCACGACCGCGCGATCGGCCACCCCGATCAGGTCGCCCGGGGTGGGGCTCGCGACCAGGGCCGCCGCCCCCGCCCG
>SIRV01000032.1 GCA_004366195.1 Actinomycetota bacterium | reverse complement strand
CAGCGGCACGCGGCAGCCGGGGGTGAACAGCACGCCGCCGGCCGTCGAGGGCCTCCCCACCTTCGTGTTCGACGTGAACAACTATCCGGGTCTCACCTGCTACCCGAGCACGGGCACCTGTGGCCCGGCCAACACGTCCTCCTCGGCCGTGTCGCAGTTCAATGCCTACGTGGGGTCGAACCGCTCGAACATGCGGGGGACGTTCGCCATCTGGCAGACGAGCCCCTCGCAGTCCACCAAGGTGGACCTCGAGTCGATCCGGCTGAGCGGCGACCTGACCGTGATCACGAACGCGCCGATCGACTTCGGCAACACGACGACGATCAGCACGGCCCCCGGGGTCACCTCGGCGCAACTGGTCGTCATCTCCCTCTACGTGCCGCCGCAGAACACCACGTGCGACACGAACGGTGGGGAGTGCAGCATCTACTCGAAGAACCAGATCGTCTTCGATGATGGGGCCGACACGGACCCGAACGACGGCATCGCGGGCCTCCTGTACACCACGGGGAAGATGGCCGTGAAGAACCAGGGCAGTGCCGCCGAGGGGGCGCTCTACGCGGGCTCGATGGACATCAAGAACGGGTTCGCCATCGAGTACAGCAGCCGGATCGAGCGGATCCTGGGCTTCGGGGACGCGCTCGAGCCAACCCTCTGGCAGGAGCTGAACGCGTAAGCCGGGCTGGCCGGGGCGGCGTGCGGTAGCGTTCCCGGGACCATGACGGCCCTCGAGACCTGGCTGCGCGTCGCCGTGGCGCTCCCGTTCGGGCTGGCCGTCGGCAGCTTCGTGACCGTGCTGGTCCACCGGGTGCCGGCGGGGGAGTCGGTGGTCCGGCCCCGCTCGCGGTGCCCCTCCTGCGGGTCGCCGATCCGGGCCCTGGATAACGTGCCCGTGGTGTCCTGGGCGCTCCTGCGCGGGCGGTGCCGGGCGTGCGGGGCTCGGATCTCGGTCGCCTACCCGCTCCTCGAGCTCGCGACCGGCGCCCTGTTCGTCGGTGCGGCGCTGCGCCATCCCGATCCCTGGCGGGCGGTGCTCCTCGCCCCCTTCCTCGCGGTCCTGCTGGCGCTCTCGGTCATCGACGCCAGGACCAAGAAGCTGCCGAACCGGATCGTGTACCCGTCGGTGCTCGTGGCCGCGGGGTACGTGGTGCTCGCGTGGGCCCTGGGTGCGCCGGTCGACCCGGTCCGGGCGGCGATCGGCTCCGCCGCCTACGGCGGGGGGCTGCTCGTCGTGGCCCTGATCTCGCCGCGCGGGATGGGGATGGGCGACGTGAAGCTCGCGGGCCTCATCGGGCTCGTCCTCGGGGCGCTCGGCCTCCGGTACGTCGCGGTGGCCGCCGGGCTCGGGATCCTCTTCGGTGGGGTAGGGGCCCTGGTGGCCCTCCTGGCCGGCGCCTCCCGCAAGCACGCGCTGCCGTTCGGTCCCTTCATGGCGGCGGGCGCCGCCGCGGCCGTCTTCCTCGCGCCGCAGGTGGCCGACCTGTACCTCCGACTCCTCTCACCCTGACCCCCACCTCGGGGAGGACGGGATCGCCGGCGCCTGGCGTTGCGTCTGTGGTTCGTGAAAAGAAGTGCTAATGACATCTATGTAATTTAGCCTGTCGTGCCGAAAGTAGTCACGTGGGACTATTGACTACGGATGTGGCGCTTGTTACGTTCCGCGACCCAGGCACGAAGAGGGGCTCGAGATGCGGATGTTGAACATGAGCGAGATGTTGCAGATGTGGCAGATGTGGGAGTTGTGAAGGATGAGCAAGCGGAGGCCGTTCGTCGGGGATCGCCTGCTCACGGTGGCCGAGGTCGCCGCCACCATGCGCGTCTCGAACATGACCGTCTACCGGCTGATCAAGAGCGGGCAGCTGGCGGCCATCCGCGTGGGCAAGAACTACCGGATCCGCGAGTCGGACGTGGACCGCTACCTCTCCGAGCGGTCGGTGTAGCGGGGGGCCTGGGATGCCGAAGGGGACCCGGAGGGCGTGGGAGGCCGGAGACCGGCTCCTGACCGTGGCCGAGGTGGCCGCCACCATGCGGGTCTCGAACATGACGGTGTACCGGCTGATCAAGGCCGGGGAGCTGCCGGCGCTGCGGGTCGGGAAGAACTACCGGGTGCGCGAGTCGGACGTGGACCGCTACCTCGCGGCGCGCTCGGTCGAGGTGGAGGGGGCGTAGGGTGGCCAGGACGAGGATCGGCGTGGACGTCGGGTCGACCGCGGTTCGGGTGGCCGAGGTCGTGCCGGGCGACGTGCCGGTGCTGGTCCGGGCCGGCCAGGTCCCGCTCCCGCCGGGGGCGGTGGAGGCGGGCGAGGTGCGCCAGCCCGACGTCGTGGCGCAGGCCCTGCGCGAGCTCTGGGCCGTGACGAAGGTCAAGGGCCGCCAGGTCTACCTCGGGGTCGGCAACCAGCGGGTCGTCGTGCGCGAGATCGCCCTCCCGTGGTTGCCGGAGAAGGAGCTCCGCGCCTCCCTCGGCTTCCAGGTGCAGGAGTTCATCCCCATGGCGGTCGAGGAAGCGGTGCTCGACTTCGACCTCCTCGGCGAGGACGAGCAGGGCGGGCGGCGGATGGTTCGCATCCTCCTCGCCGCAGCCCACAAGCCGATGATCGACGCGCTCGTGCAGGCCGCGACGGGCGCGAAGCTCCGGCCCCTCGGCATCGACCTCTCGCCCTTCGCCGTGGTGCGGGCCGTCGGGACCTCGGACGTGCCCCTGGATCTCGACCGGCCCGGCGACGAGGCCATCGTCGACATCGGGGCCCACGTGACCGTGATCTGCGTGCACGACCGCGGCGTGACGCGGTTCGTGCGGATCCTCCCCTCGGGCGGACGCGACATCACGCTCGCGATCGCGCGCGGCCTGGGGGTCGAGGACGAGGTGGCCGAGCGGCTGAAGCGCGGCCAGGAGGTCGAGGGCGGACCGAGCCTCGAGGACGTGCGCCGGATCGCGATGACGCGGCTCGGCGCCTTCGTGGACGAGGTCCGCTCCTCGCTGGAGTTCTACGCGGCCCAGGTGCCCGGGGCGCGCATCGCCCGGGTCCTGGCCGTCGGCGGCGGCTCCAAGCTGGAGGGCTTCATGGAGGTCCTCCAGGAGCGGATCCCCGTGCCGGTGGACCGGGGCCGCCTGTTCGAGAAGGTGAAGTCCGAGCTGGCCCAGACGCCCGAGGAGGCGGCCGAGACCGAGCCGGTCCTCCCGGTGGCCGTCGGGCTCGCGATCCCCGGACGGAGGCGTTCGTGAGCCAGGTCAACCTGCTTCCCCCCGAGATCCGCTTGCGCGAGCAGGTCCGCCGGCGCACGGCGCTCGTCGCCGGCGCGGGCGTGGTCGTGCTCGCGCTGATCGGCGCCTTCTACCTGACGCAGGCGATGGAGCTGTCGTCGGTGCGGGGCGAGCTCGCCGACCAGCAGGCCGCCAACGCCGCGCTGCGCGCCCAGATCGCCGAGCTGCAGCCCTTCGCCGACCTGCAGGCCACGCTGGAGGAGCGCCAGCGCCTGGTGGAGACGCTCTACGCGAACGAGGTCTCCTGGGCGAGCGTGCTCCTCGACGTGTCGCGCGTGATCCCCGACCAGTCCTACCTCACCCAGCTCTCCGGTCAGATCACCGCGCCGACCGGCACCGTGATCGGGGCGCCGGAGGACGGGCAGGGGGCCGGTCTCATCGGGAACGTCACGTTCGCCGGCGTGGCGAGGGAGACGCGCACCATCGCCGGCTGGCTCACCCGGCTCGAGCAGGTCCGCGGCTGGGTGAACGCCTGGGTCAACAGCGCGGCGGAGAACGCCCCCTACTCCCGCATCTACACCTTCGACGGGGGGATCGACCTCACGATCGACGCGGCCACGGCCCGCGGTCGCGGGGGGGTGAAGGCCTGATGATGCGCGCGAGGCCCGTCCTCATCGCCGCCGGCGTCTCGGCCGCCCTCGCGGTCCTGATGGTCGTGTTCCTCGTGCTGCCGAAGATGAGCGAGGTCTCCAAGGCCCGCGAGGAGCTCCAGGCCGCCCAGGACGAGGAGATCACGCTCCAGACCCAGCTGCGGTCGCTGCAGGACGCCCAGGCCCAGGCGGAGCAGACCGAGCGCGAGATCCGGGCGCTGGAGGCGAAGGTCCCGCCCACGGCCGACCTGCCCGGGCTGTTCCGGCTGCTGCAGTCGGCCGCCGACCGGGCCGGGGTCGACTTCTTCCAGTTCTCGCCCGGCACGCCGACGGCCGACCCCTCCGGGCGGTTCTCGACCATCGCGGGGCAGATCGTCGTGACCGGGGACTACTTCATGCTCCAGGAGTTCCTGTACCGGCTGGAGACCCTGCCGCGCGCCGCCAAGGTCATGAGCGTGTCGATCGCGCCCGGGGGCGGCGGGGAGACCGGCGGGGCGACGCTCGGGAGCGAGCAGCTCCAGATGCAGCTCTCCGTGGAGTTCTACACCACGGACGCGAGCGCCGGGCCCGGCTCGATCCCGGGTCCGAGCGAGACGGCCGCTCCGACGACCGAGGGGGCGTGAGGCGATGGCGCTGACCGAGCGGGACAAGCGGATGCTCATGATCCTCGGCGTCGTCGCCGCCCTCGCCGTGGTGTACCTCTTCCTGTTCGTGCTGCGCGGTGGGGAGGGGGGCGAGGTGGTCGAGCCGCGCCCGACCGAGACCGGCACGCCGACCGTCGGGCCCACCCCCACCGAGACGCCCCGCACGACCTCGCCGCCCGTCGTGCCCACCGCGGCCCGGGCCCCGTCCTCCCTCCCGCCCGGTCCGTCGCCGCGCCCGACGGGCCGCCCCAGCGCCTGACAGGCTTGACCAGCCAATCTACCGCCGCCAGGCCCAGGCCCAGTTCGTGTACCTG
>SIRV01000031.1 GCA_004366195.1 Actinomycetota bacterium | reverse complement strand
TCGCGATCCGCGCCAGCCCGAACGCGATCGCGCCGCGCGGCCGCTCCGCCCCCTTCGGCTGCGCCGCGTCGGCCTCGGGGCGAACCTGCTCGATCGTGGTGGCCATCGCGTTCCTCCTTTCCCCACCGGGACGTCATCGGTCCCACCGCGGCCATGGTGCACCTGCAACGGGGGTGCGCCATCGGGCCTTCGACCTGGGGAGGTCGAGGATCGTCCCGGAGCGGTCCGGGACGTTGGCCCTCTCGGGCTTGGGACCTTCGGCCCCGTGCTCGGGCGACGCCGCTACGGCTGGGCGCCGGGGGTCGTCGTGTGGCGAGCGAGGTACGCGGCGGCCTCGGCCCTCCGTGCCACCTCGAGCTTGGACAGGATGCTCGAGACGTAGTTCTTGACGGTCTTCTCGGCCAGGTTCAGCTCCTCGCCGATCTCCCGGTTCGTCTTGCCGTCGGCGACGAGGGCGAGGATGCGCTCCTCCTGGGGCGAGAGACGGGCGAGCTTCTCGTCCTTGAGCAGGTGCTTGCCCTTGCGCAGACGCTCGAGGACGGCGTTCGTGACGGCGGGATCGAGCAGGCTCTCGCCCCGGCCGACGGTGCGGATGGCCCGGACGAGTTCGCCCCCCTTCACCTGCTTCAGCACGTACCCCGAGGCCCCGGCCATGATCGACGCGAACAGGGCCTCGTCGTCCGCGAAGGAGGTCAGCATCACGACGGCGGTCTTCGGGTGCTTGGCGCGGATCTCGCGGGTGGCCTCGATACCGCTGCCGTCCGCGAGCCGCACGTCCATCACGACCACGTCGGGCCGGGTCCGATCGGCCTCGTCGATCGCCTCGCGGACCGTGCTCGCCTCGCCCGTGACGACGATGTCGTCCGTGGCCTGGAGCAGGGCCTTGATGCCCGATCGGACGACCTCGTGGTCGTCCACGCGCAGCACGCGGAGCGGTGGGTTCGCCACATCTGACATCCTAACGGTCCTCGGGCGGCGGTGAGGGCATCTAGCCGGTGGAGACCCGGCTCTGGAGGGCCTCACCGACCCGGTCCAGGAAGTCCTTGATCGTGGCCTCCGCGACCCGATGCAGCAGGGCCCGGTCGAGCACGCGCCCCAGGGCGCCCATCGGCGGCCGGTACCGGGCGCTGATCGAGAGCTGGGTCCGGTTCGGCCCGAGGCCCGCCACCTCGAGGTCCGCGTCCAGGGCCGGGAACAGGCTCTCGGCGCCGGCGGCCCGCCAGCTCATCGGCAGGATGGTCTTGGTCGGCATCCGGTGGGGGTTCCCGAGCTCGATCTCGACGCGCTTGTCGATCCGGGTCTCGGCCACCGTGAAGCCGACCTCGGCGAGGAGCCGCTCGCCCCGCTGCTCGGCGTCCCTGGCGAGGCCGGGGACCCAGGCTCCAGGGTCGGCGAGCAGCGCCCGCTCGACGTCCTCGAAGGGGAGCGGGAGCTCCAGGTAGTACCGCACGAACATCCGACCAACGATGCGACCGGCCCCGCGACCTGCGGAGGGTCGAAGGGCCCGCTCGGCTTGGGACCCAGGGCCCGTACCCGGACCGTGCGTCCCGAGGGAAACTCCGGATGATGGGCGGCGGCCGCGGCCCGGTGCTGGTCGTGGAGGCCGACCCCCTCGAGCGCGAGCGCTACGGCGCGTGGCTGGAGGGCGCCGGCTTCGACGTCCTGCTCTGTCCCGGCCCGACCGAGCCCGACTACACGTGCGTCGGGGTGCGCGACGGCGTGTGCCCGCTCCTCGCGGACGCGGCGGTGGTCGTGCTGGACATGAGCCTGGAGAGCGAGGCCGTGATGATGGGGACGGCGGCCGAGGAGGTCCTCGGGCTGTACCTGCTCTCGGGGAGGCGGGTCGTGGTCCTCGGGTCGCACCCTGGGGACGAGATCGAGGGCCAGCTCCGCCGTCTACACCGACGCCCGGACCCGACGGAGCTCCTCGCCGCCGTGGAGTCCCTCATCGGGGCCGAGGGTCCCGATCGATAGGGCCCATCCGGCCTTGGTCGGCGGCCGGCGCGAGCGGGTTCGATACGGCCCACGTTCCGACCGAGAGGAGAGACCCATGTCCCGCCGTCTCCGCACGCTCGCCGTCCCGGCCGTCGTCGCGCTCGCGCTCGTCGCCTGCACCGACGGGGGAGGCGGACCGGCTCCGGCCGCAGCGGGCGCGGCCGGCGGTCCGGTCGAGCTCGCCGTCTCGCTCACCGACTTCGCGCTGAGCCCCGACCGGCTCACGGCGCCGGCCGGCCGGGAGATCCGGATCGCCGTTTCCAACGACGGGCAGGCGCCGCACGTGTTCGCGGTCGACACGGGGTCGGGCGTGCTCGAGACCCCGCAGCTCGAAGCGGGTCGGACGGCCACCCTCGTGGTCCCGGCGCTCGAGGACGGGGAGTACCGGATCTTCTGTCCGATCCCCGGGCACGAGGACCTCGGGATGGTGGGCTCCCTCGTGGTCTCGACCGAGGGCGCGCCCGAGACGGCGACCACGACGGGAGCGACGGGCGCGGATGGCATGCAGCACCCGACGACCGGCGCCGTCTCGGTCCAGGACATGCTCGCCGGGCACGAGGCGGGGGTGGAGGCCTTCCCCGCCGAGACGGAGGGGCTCGGCGACCGACCGCTGGAGCCGCGGATCGAGGGCGGGGTGAAGGTGTTCGAACTCACCGCGCAGGAGCTGCGGTGGGAGACCGAGCCCGGCGTGTTCGTCGACGCGATGGGCTACAACGGCCAGGTCCCCGGTCCGGAGATCCGCGTGCACCCCGGCGACCGGGTCCGGATCGTCGTGCGCAACGAGATGCGCCAGCCGACGACGCTCCACCTGCACGGGGTCACGGTGCCGAACGACATGGACGGGGTCCCCTACGTCACCCAGGACCCGATCATGCCCGGCGGGTTCTTCACCTACGAGTTCCGGGTGGTCGACCCGCCGGGCTTCTACGTCTACCACTCGCACTTCAACTCCACCGAGCAGGTCGGCAAGCGTCTCTACGGGGCGTTCCTCGTCGAGCCCCGCGCGGCGTTCTCGCGGCTGTACGGAGAACGGATCGAGGTGGAGACCACGATGTTCCTGGGGGACGGGCCGACCGGGTACGTCCTGAACGGCAAGGGGTTCCCCGCGACCCAGCCCATCGTTGCTCGGCAGGGGGACGACGTGCTGATCCACCTGGCGAACGACGGGGCGCAGATCCACCCGATGCACCTCCACGGCTACCACTTCGAAGTGGTGGCCGAGGACGGGTTCGTCCTCGACGAGCCCTACATGGCCGACACGCTCGCCGTCGCACCCGGCCAGCGGTTCGACATCCTCGTGCGCGCCGAGTACCCCGGCGTGTGGGCGTTCCACTGCCACATCCTTCCCCACGTCGAGGGCCCGCACGGCATGTTCGGGATGGTGACGGCCCTGGCGGTGGAGGAGCGATAGGGTCAGACGGAGATCCCCTCGAGGGGGATCACGAGCCGGACCGTCGTGCCCTGGTCGGGGGCGCTCTCGATCGTGGCCTTGCCGCCGAGGGCCGCGGCCCGTTGCTCGAGGTTCGTGAGGCCGTCCCCCCGGCGCACGCTCGCCGGGTCGAAGCCGCGGCCGTCGTCGTCGATCTCGAGCACGGCGCTCGCGCCCTCCCGGCGGAGCGTGACGCGGCCCGATGTTGGACAGGGCCTCCCGGGTCGCCTGCAGCACGTCGGCGGCGGAGGAGGCGAGCTCCGCGGCCACGGTCTCGTCGATGTCCACCACCGTGACGATGCCGGAGCGGGCCTCGAACTCCTGGGCCGTCTGGCGCAGGGCCTGGTCGAGCTGGCGGTCGGCGAGGATCCCGGGCCGCAGGCCGAAGATGTAGTTGCGGAGGTCGCGGATGACCCGGTCGAGCTCGGCGACGGCGCCCTCGATCCGGGCCGCCTGCTCGGGGTCCTCGCTCATGAGCGCCGCGCCCTGCAGCCCCATGCCCACGGCGAACAGGGACTGGATCACCCCGTCGTGGAGCTCCTTCGCGATGCGCTCCCGGTCCTCGAGGATCGCCACGCGCTGGGCCTCGCGCTGGGCCCGCGCGTACTCGAGCGCGATCGCGGCCTGGTCGGCGAACCGCTGGAGGAGGTCGACGTCCTCCTGGGTGAAGGGCCGGCCGCCGCGCATCCGCACCGCGTTCAGCGTGCCGAACGCGCGCCCCCGTTCGGCGAGGGGGACGAGGATCATCGGCCCCATGTTGCCGAGGCGCACCACCGGCTGGTAGGCGCGGGGGTCCCGGGAGGCGTCGGGGACCACGATGGCGCGGCCGGTGCGGATGGCCTCGCCGGAGATCGAGCCCTTCGGCGGGAACATGGCCCCCCGCAGCTCATCCGCGTGCGCGCCCTCGGCGACCCGGAGGCGGAGGCGTCCGGAGGGGTCGAGGGCGGCCACGCTCGCGAGGTCGGCGCGGACGAGCTCCTTCGCGTGCCGGGCGATGAGGGTGAGCGCCTCGTCCGCCTCCGCGCCTGAGAGGATCGCGATCGCGATCTCGCGGAAGGCGTCGAGCATCTGCTCCCGTCGTCTCGCCTGCTCGTACAGGCGGGCGTTCTCGATCGCGACCCCCGCCTGTGCCGCGAGCACCCGGAGGTTCTCCTCGTCCTCATCGGTGAACCCGCCCTCCTTGTCGGTGAGGTACAGGTCGCCGAACACCGTCCCCCGGACCCGGATCGGGTAGCCGAGGAACGTGTGCATCTCGGGGTGGTGGGGCGGGAACCCGACGGAGCGGGGGTGGGAGCGGATGTCGTCCAGCCGCAGCGGCTTGCCCTCCTCGATCAGGACCCCCAGCACGCCGCGGCCCACCGGCGGGTCGCCGATCGCCCTCCGGGTCTCCTCGTCCACGCCGACCGTCAGGAACTCGGCGAGGCGTCCGTCCGGGCCGATCACCCCGAGCGCCCCGTACCGGGCGCCGGTGATCTCCACGGCGAGCTCCACGATGCGCTGGAGGATGGCGCCGAGCGAGAGCTCGGAGGCGAGCACGAGGCCCGAGTCGATCAAGCGGGGGTCCACCGTCCCAAGCGTACAAGGTGCCCGGAGGCGGGGGGCCCTGGTACCGGCTCCGGGGGGACGCTCGGCCGTGGGGGAGAGGGCGGGGACCGCGTAGCCTGAGGCGTAGGACGCAGGAGGCGATGGCGGTGAGGACGACGGTCGCCGACGTGATGACGAGGGAGGTCGTGACGATCGAGCCGTCGACCCCCTTCAAGGAGGTCGTCCGGCGGCTGCGGGAGGCGCGGGTGAGCGCGCTCCCCGTCCTCGACGAGGACGGGCGGCTCGTCGGGATCGTCTCCGAGGCCGACCTCATCCTGAAGGAGGACCCGGAGGTCGAGGACGCCGCGCACCTGTTCGTGCGGCGGCATCGCCGCCTCGACCGCCAGAAGGCGGCGGGGCTGTACGCGCGGGAGCTCATGACCACCCCCGTCGTGACGATCGGGCCGGGCGCCTCCGTGGCCGAGGCCGCCCGCTTGATGCATCGCAAGCAGGTGAAGCGCCTCCCGGTCGTGGACGAGGACGGGCGGCTCGTCGGCATCATCGCCCGGTCGGATCTCCTCACGGTCTTCCTGCGGGACGACGCCGAGATCGAGCGCGAGATCCGCGAGGACGTGATCCGCCGCACGCTGTGGATCGACCCGGCCACGGTCTCGGTGCGGGTGCGCGACGGCGTGGTGCGCCTCGAGGGGCAGCTCGAGCGCCGGAGCCTGATCCCCGTGCTCGAGCGGTTGGTCGCGGCCGTCGAAGGGGTCGTGGGGGTCGAGCAGCGCCGCCGCTCCGAGGTCGCCGACACCGTCCCGACCCCCGAGATCCCGCTGCCCTGGACGGCGGTCGGGCCGCGGTAGCCGCGCGGAGCCGGCGGGCGCGGTACGCTTCGCTCGATGACCGACCCCGCGATCCGCCGCATCCTCGTCGGCACCGACGGGTCCCCGCGCGCCGAGGAGGCCGCGCGTCAGGCTCTGCGCCTGGCGACGGCGCTTGGCGCGAGCCTCGATCTCGTGTTCGTGGTCGACACGACGCGCCCTCACCCCGAGGACGTGGAGGCCGAGGGCGAGGCGGCCCTGGCGCGGCTCGCTCGCCTCGCGGCGGACGCCGGGGTGCAGGCGCCGTCCCGGCTCGTCGCCGGCGACCCCGGGGAGGTCCTCGTGCGGGAGGCGGTGGAGCACGGGATCGATCTCCTCGCCGTGGGGCCGGACGCCGGGATCCTCGGCGGCGCGATCCGCGTGGGGCGGGTCGCGGCCCACGTGGTGCGGGAGGCGCCCTGCTCGGTCATGATCGGGCGGGAGGCGTCCCGGGCCTTCCCGGAGCGCATCGTCTGCGGCGTGGACGGGTCCGAGGGCTCGGTGGCGACGGCCACGCTGGCGGCGCAGATCGCCGCCGCCACGGGGGCGGAGCTGCGGCTCCTCCACGTGGTCCCGATGCTCCGGGGCGATAACGCGGAGTGGACGCTCGACCCGGAGGAGCCGAGCCCACCCGAGCTCGAGCCCTCGGTCCACGCCGCGGTGGCCGCGGGGGTCGTGCCGATCCGGGAGATGGCCATGGGTCGGCCGGAGTCGGCCATCGTGACCGTCGCCACGCGAGACCGGGTGGACCTCGTCGTGGTCGGGCACCGCGGTGTCTCCGGCGTGACGCGCGTGCTGCTCGGCAGCGTGAGCGAGCACGTCTCGACGCACGCGCCCTGCTCGGTGATCGTGGTGCGGCCGCGGCGCTGAGCTGCCTCAGCCGATCGCCACGATCGGCGGGGGTGGGGGCACCTCGGCGAGGCGCACGCGAGCGTCCACCACGACGGCGCCCTGTGGCAGCACCATCACCGGGTTGCAGTCCATCTCGGCCACCTCCGCGTGGGCCTCGACGAGCTCGCTCACGCGGAGCACGAGCTCCTCGAGGGCCGGGACGTCGGCCTTCGGCGCTCCCCGGAACCCGTCGAGGAGCGGGAAGGTCTTCAGCGAACGGATCATCTCGCGGGCGTCGAGATCGGTGAGGGGGGCGAGGCGCACCGACACGTCGCGGACGAGCTCCACGGCCGTCCCGCCGGCGCTGCACGCGACGACCGGCCCGAACAGGCGGTCGTGGGCCACGCCGACGAGCATCTCCACCCCGCCCTCGATCATCTCCTGCACGAGGAACCCTTCCGGTCGGAGACCGGACCCGACCAGCCGTTCCGCCATCGCACGGGCGGCGGCCGTGACCGCCGCGGCTCCCTCCAGGCCGAGCTGCACCGCCCCGAGGTCGGTCTTGTGCACGATCCCGGCCCCGAAGGCCTTCAGGGCCACCGGTCGACCGATGCGCGCGGCCGCCGCGCCCGCCTCCTCGGGCGTGGACGCCCGCTCGGCCCGAGCCATGGGGATCCCGTAGCAGGCGAGGATGCGCTCCACCCGCTCCTCGGCGAGCCATCCCGCGCCCTCGGAGAGACCCTCGGCGATGATCGCGGCGGCCTCGTCGGGGCGGACGTCGGGGAAGTGGGGGCGCGAGCCGGCGGGCTTGGCCCGCCACCGCCCGTACTCGGCCGCGCGAGCGAGGGCGATGGCCGCCTGCTCCGGGAAGGGGTACGAGGGGATCCTGGTCTCGGCCGTCTGCAGCTCCGCCGGCAGGCCGTGGGTGGACATGAACGTCGTGACCACGGGGATCCGCCCCCCGACCTGCTGGATGCCGCGCACGATCCCGCGGGCGATCTCCGGGGCTCGGAACGCCTGGGGCGGGATGTAGATGACGATCATCGCGTCGACGTCGGGGTCCTCGCCCACGGTCCGGATCGCCCGCTCGTAGTCCTCGGGACCGGCCGAGGCGATCATGTCGACGGGGTTGCCGACCGCCGCCTCGGGGGGGAGGAACTCCCGCAGGCGGTCCTGGGTCGTCTCGGAGAGCGGGGCGACGACGAGCCCGTTCGCCTCGCACGTGTCGGCGCAGAGGATCCCGAGGCCGCCGGCGTTCGTGACGATGGCCACGCGGTCGCCGGCCGGCGCCGGCTGGTTCGCGAGGAGCGTGGCGACGTCGAACATCTGCTCCAGCGTGTCGGTCCGGATCACGCCGCTCTGCCGGAACAAGGCGTCCACCGTGACGTCCGACGCCGCGAGCAGCGCGCCGGTGTGCGAGGCGGCCGCCCGCACCCCCGCCGCGCTGCGCCCCGACTTCACGACGACGATCGGCTTGCGGCGCCCGACCTCCCGCGCGAGATGACCGAAGCGACGGGGATCGCCGATGGACTCGATGTACAGGAGGATCACGTCCGTGCGCTCGTCCTCCGCCCAGTAGGCGATGAGGTCCGTGGTGGTGATGTCGGCGCGGTTGCCCACGGAGACGAAGGAGGAGAGCCCGAGGCCGAGCTCGCTCGCGTACTGCATCACCGCGAGCCCGAGCGCGCCGGACTGGGACAGGA
>ML214167.1:4315-7982 GCA_004366195.1 Actinomycetota bacterium | reverse complement strand
CGATCACGCAGTTGATCTTGATGGGCCGGAGGCCGGCGCGCTCGGCCGCCGCGATGCCGGCGAACACGCGCTCGAGCGCGTCCCGGCGGGTCATCTCGGCGAAGCGGTGACGCAGGAGCGAGTCGAGGGACACCGTCACCCGGTCCAGGCCCGCGGCGGCCAGGGGCTCGGCCAGGCGGTCGAGGAGCACCCCGTTCGTCGTCATCGAGATGTCGAGGCCCGGCGCCACCTCCCGCAGCATGCGCACGAGCGTGGGGAGGTCGGCCCGGACGGTGGGCTCGCCCCCGGTGATCTTCAGGGAGCGGATGCCGAGGCGGACGAACAGCTCCACCAGGCGCGCGAGCTCCTCGAACGTGAGGAGCTCACGCTTCGGGAGCCAGGCCAGGCCCTCGGCCGGCATGCAGTACGTGCAGCGGAAGTTGCACCGATCGGTGACGGAGATCCGCAGGTCGTCCGCGACGCGACCGAAGGCGTCGAGCAGGGGGGCGGGCTCGCCCGCCGGCTCACCGGGGCGCGTCGTCGGCATCGTGTCCACGATCAGACCAGCGTACCCCGGTCCGCTCACTCCGGGGAGGCCTCCGGGAGGAGGTCGCGCAGGGTGGTGAGCGCTTCGGCGAGCGCCGTCCCGCGATCGGCGCCCGCGGCCTCCCGACGCCCCACCGCCGCCCCGAGCAGGAAGGTCGACAGGGGCGTGATCTTCCGCTCCACCCGGTGGGCGACGTCGCGGGCCACGGCGAGGAGCGTCTCGACGTCGTCCTCCGAGAGCGGCTCCTGCCCGAGCGCGCGGGCGAGGTCGTCGATCCAGGCCTCCATCGCTGCCTCCTCGGTCGGTGTGGCGCACAGCGTAGTCGTCGCTCCGACCGGAAGACTAACGTGTAGTGACAACCCCAACGTGAAGGTGTATCGTTCGCGTTACGACGTCCGTGCCCGGGGAGGTCCGAGTGGTCGAGCGGTGCGAGGAGGGGGCCACGCGATGAGGCCGATCGACCGGCGCACCTTCCTGAAGGCGGCGGGAGGGACGGCGGTCGGGGTCGCGGCCCTCGGGCGGGCGGGGCTCGCGCTGCGGCGCCTCCAACCGGTGACCGTCGCGAACCCCCTGGAGAGCTACCCGGACCGCGGCTGGGAGCAGGTCTACCGGGACCAGTACCGCTACGACTCGTCGTTCGCCTTCGTCTGCTCCCCCAACGACACGCACGCCTGCCGGATGCGGGCCTTCGTTCGCAACGGCACGGTGATGCGGATCGAGCAGAACTACGACGCGGGGCGCATCCGGGACGCGCTGGGGAACACGACCACCGCGCACTGGAACCCGCGGGGCTGCCCGAAGGGCATGACGATGCAGCGCCGGATCTACGGGCCCTACCGGCTGCGGTACCCCATGGTGCGGAGGGGCTGGAAGGAGTGGGCGGACGACGGCTACCCCCTCCTGACGCCCGAGCTCCGCGAGCGGTACCGCTTCACCTCCCGGGGGACCGACACGTTCGTCCGCGTCTCGTGGGACGAGGCCTTCCGGTACGTGGCGGGGGCGCTCGTCGCGACGGCGGAGCACTACAGCGGCGAGGAGGGGGCGCGCAGGCTCCTCGACGAGGGCTACGAGCCGGAGATGGTCGAGGCGATGGGCGGGGCCGGCACGCGCACGGTCAAGATGCGCGGCGGGATGGGCCTCCTCGGGGTCCTCGGCAAGTACGGGATGTACCGGTTCAACAACATGCTCGCCCTCCTCGACCACCGCGTCCGCGGCGTCCCGCCGGAGCAGGCGCTCGGGGGTCGCAACTGGTCGAACTACACGTGGCACGGGGACCAGGCGCCGGGCTTCCCCTTCGTCCACGGGCTGCAGAACGCCGACGTGGACTTCCACGATCTGCGGAACTCCCGCCTCCACATCCAGGTGGGGAAGAACCTCGTCGAGAACAAGATGGCCGACTCGCATTTCTTCCACGAGATCATGGAGCGGGGCGGGAAGATCGTGGCCATCGCCCCGGAGTACTCCCCGCCGGCGAGCAAGGCCGACTACTGGATCCCCGTCCGGCCGCAGACCGACGCCGCCCTGTTCCTCGGCATCGCGCGGCTCATGATCGACCGCGGCTGGTACGACCCGGACTTCGTCGAGCGCTTCACCGACCTGCCGATCCTCGTCCGGACCGACACGCTCAAGCGGCTCGACCCCGCCGACGTCTTCCCCGGCTACGAGAAGGGTCTGCGCCCGGACGGCCCGAGCTTCGCCGAGCAGGGCCTCACACCGGAGGACTACGAGCGCCTCCAGGACTTCGTGGTATGGGACGAGCGGGAGGGGCCGACGCCGATCACCCGGGACGACGTCGGGGAGCGGATGCGCGCCCGCCCGGTCCTCGAGGGACGGTTCCGCGTCCGGCTCCTCGACGGATCGGAGGTGGAGGTCGCGCCCGTGTTCGAGCTGTACCGGCAGCACCTGCGCGACTACGACCTCGACACCGTGGCCGAGATCACCCGGGCGCCGCGGGAGCTGATCGAACGCCTGGCCGAGGACATCTGGACCCTCTCGCCGGTGGCGATCCACGTGGGGGAGGGCATCAACCACTGGTTCCACGCCACCGAGGCCAACCGGGCCGTGCACCTGCCGCTCATGCTGACGGGCAACATCGGCAAGCCGGGTGCGGGCTGCTACTCGTGGGCCGGCAACTACAAGTCGGCCCTGTTCCAGGAGACCGACTGGAGCGGGCCGGGCTTCAACGGATGGATCTACGAGGACCCCTTCGCGCAGAACCTCGACGAGCACGCCGCGCCGAAGGACATCATGGTCTTCAAGCACGCGAAGGGCGAGGAGCCGGCCTACTGGAACCACGGAGAGCGCCCGCTCGTCGTGGACACGCCGAAGTACGGGCGGAAGGTCTTCACCGGCGCCACCCACATGCCGACGCCGACGAAGGTCCTCTGGTTCACGAACGTCAACCTCCTGAACAACGCGAAGCACGTCTACGACATGCTGTTCAACGTGAACCCGGGGATCGACATGATCGTCTCGCAGGACATCGAGATGACCTCCTCCTGCGAGTATGCGGACGTGATCCTCGCGGCCAACTCCTGGCTGGAGTTCGAGGGCCTGGAGGTCACCGCCTCCTGCTCGAACCCCTTCCTGCAGGTCTGGAAAGGCGGCATCCCGCCGGTCTACGACACGAAGGACGACCTGGCGATCCTCGCCGGCGTGGCCGCGGCGCTCACCGACCTCACCGGCGACGAGCGCTTCCGCGACCACTGGCGGTTCGAGCTCGAGGGCAAGCGCGAGGTCTACCTGAGGCGCCTGCTCGGCGGGTCGGCGACCACGGCCGACTACGACCTCGAGAAGATCATGGCGGGGGAGTACGGCGAGCCGGGCGTCGCGCTGATGATGTTCCGCACCTACCCCCGGATCCCGTTCTACGAGCAGATCCACGACCACGTGCCGTTCTTCACCGACACCGGTCGGCTGAACGCCTATTGCGACATCCCCGAGGCCATCGAGTACGGCGAGAACTTCATCGTCCACCGGGAGGGGCCGGAGGCGACCCCGTACCTGCCGAACGTCATCGTCTCCACGAACCCGCTCGTCCGCCCCGAGGACTACGGGATCCCCCTCGACGCGATGGGGTGGGACGAGCGAACGATCCGCAACGTGAAGCTGTCCTGGGAGCAGGTGAAGCGCACCACGAAC
>ML214167.1:0-4305 GCA_004366195.1 Actinomycetota bacterium | reverse complement strand
AGCAGGGCTTCCGCTTCTACCTCCTCACGCCGAAGCAGCGGCACAGCACGCACTCCCAGTGGGCGGTGACCGACTGGCACTTCATCTGGTCGAGCGACTTCGCCGACCCCTACCGCACCGACCCACGGCAGGTCGGCGTCGCCGAGCACCAGATGCACATCAACCCGGAGGCCGCCCGAGACCTGGGGCTGCACGAGGGCGACTACGTGTACGTGGACGCCAACCCCGCCGACCGGCCCTACCGCGGATGGAAGCCGGACGACCCTCGGTACAAGGTGGCCCGCCTCATGGTGCGGGTGAAGTTCAACCCCGCGTACCCCTACGACGTGCTGATGATCAAGCACGCGCCGTTCATCGCCACCGAGAAGACGGTCCGCGCCCACGAGACCCGGCCGGACGGTCGCGCGGTCTCCGAGGACACCGGCTACCAGGCCTCGTTCCGCTACGGCTCGCAGCAGTCGATCACGCGGAACTGGCTGATGCCGATGCACCAGACCGACAACCTGTTCCACAAGTCCAAGGACGCCACCCACTTCGTCTTCGGCTACGAGCCCGACAACCACGCGGTCAACACCGTCCCCAAGGAGACCCTGGTCCGGGTGGAGTTCGCGGAGGCCGGCGGACTCGGCGGGCGGGGCGCGTGGGCGCCGGGGACGGAGGGCCGCTCGCCGGGGAGCGAGAGCCGCGAGATGGTCGCCTACCTGCTCGGCCGGTACGTCCGCGTGGAGGGGCGATGAGTCCGCTGCGGGAGCCCGACGCCTCCGACCCCATGGAGATCGTCGGCGTGGTGCTCGACCGGCCGATGGACCTCGCGGGACTGGAGGCGATGGCGAGGACCTTCGTCGAGGAGTACGCGCTCATGGGGTGGCCGCCGAAGCGCATCCTCGAGGCCTTCCGCCGGCCGTTCTACACCGGCGCGCACGACGCGTACGAGGCCCTGGGCGAGGCACGGGTGCGGGAGCTGATCGCCGAGACCTACGGGCTCGGAGAGGGGTGGGCCGATGCCTGAGGTCTACAACTGGCAGCTCGGGCGTGCGATGACCTACCGCTTCCCGGAGGCCCATCCCGAGTGGCAGTTCGCCTTCGTCTTCAACATCAACCGGTGCCTGGCCTGCCAGACCTGCACGATGGCCTGCAAGGCCACGTGGACCTTCTCCGAGGGCCAGGAGCACATGTGGTGGAACAACGTCGAGACCAAGCCCTACGGGGGGTACCCGCGGGGCTGGGATTCGCGCCTCCTCGCCACGCTGGAGGCCGCGAACCCCGGCGGGCAGACCTGGGACGTCTCGCGGACCGGCCCCCGGACGCCCTACGGGCGGTACCGGGGCCAGACGATCTTCGAGGCCGCGCGGACGCTCGGCGGGACCGACGAGGCGATCGGCTACCTGCCGAGCGAGGACGAGTGGGCCGCCCCGAACGTGTGGGAGGACACGGCGACCGGAGCGAAGGGGAGGCCCGGCGTGTACGGACGGGGAACGGAGCTCCCGGTCCACACCCCCTGGTTCTTCTACCTCCAGCGCCTCTGCAACCACTGCACCTACCCCGCCTGCGTCGCCGCCTGTCCCCGGAACGCGATCTACAAGCGGAAGGAGGACGGGATCGTCCTCATCGACCAATCCCGGTGCCGCGGCTATCGCAAGTGCGTCCAGCAGTGCCCGTACAAGAAGCCGATGTACCGGGCGACGACACGCGTCTCGGAGAAGTGCGTCGGCTGCTACCCGCGGATCGAAGGGAGCGACCCGCTCACGGAGGGGCTGCCGACGGAGACCCGCTGCATGGCGGTCTGCCCCGGCAAGATCCGGATGCAGGGTCTGGTGAAGATCGCCGAGGACGGGAGCTGGGAGGAGGATCCCGAGCACCCCATCTACTACCTGGTGAAGGTGGCGAAGGTCGCGCTGCCCCTGTACCCGCAGTTCGGGACGGAGCCCAACGGCTACTACATCCCGCCGCGGTGGGTGCCCCGCGAGTACCTCGTGCAGATGTTCGGGCCCGGGGTGGACGAGGCGATCGAGACCTACACCGCGCCGCCGCGCGAGCTCCTGGCCGTCCTCGCCCTGTTCCGCGCGACCCGGACGATCCTCTTCAAGTTCCGGGTGGAGAAGGGGCCGAAGGTGCGCGACGCCGTCATCGACGGCCGCAGGTGGGCGATGTACGACGACACCGTGATCGGCTACGACCGGCAGGGTCGGGAGGTCGTGCGCCTCCCGGTGGTCGAGCCCTTCTACGAGCGGCCGCGGAAGTACCTGAACTCGATCTGAGGAGGACGGGGATGGGAGCCGATCTCGCGGTCGGAGCGACCCGGGAGCTCGCCCGCAGCGCGGTGCTCGGGCTGTGCTCGCAGGCCCTGGCCTACCCCACGCGCGAGGCGGTGGCCGGCCTCTTGGAGGAGGACCTGTCGTTCGCGTCGGCGCTGGCTGACGAGATGCCGTCCGAGGTGGCCCAGGCGGTCCGGGCCCTGGCCCACGCGCTGGAGGGGGCGACGGCGGAGACCCTGGAGGCCGCCTACCGTGAGCGCTTCTCCCACGTGCACCCGCGCGACTGCCCCCTGTACGAGACCGACCACCGGGCGCGCGAGGTCTGGCGCCAGACCGAGATCCTCGCCGACCTCGGTGGCTTCTATCGGGCCTTCGGGCTCGCGGAGTGCCGCGAGCGCGCCGACCACGCGTCGGTGGAGCTCGAGTTCCTCCACGTCCTCGCCTACAAGCGCGCCTGGGCGCTCGAGCGCGGGGAGGCCGAGCACGCCTCGACCTGCGAGGCGGCCGAGCGGGCCTTCCTCGCCGACCACGTGCTGCGGTGGCTGCCGGAGGTCGCCGAGCGCCTCCGGGCCGTGGGCCGGGGGAGCCCGTACGAGGCGGTGGGGGCGCTGCTCGCGGCGGTCCTGCGCGCCGAGGCCGAGCGGACCGGCCTGCCGGTGTCCGCCGACGCGCCGATCGGGCCGGTGGAGCCCCGGGCTCCCGAGGACGTCGCTCTGTGCGAGGAGCCGTCATGAGCGCACTCGGCCGTCGGATCGTCGCTCGCCCCGGGATCGTGCTGCTCGCCCTCGCCCTCGCCGCGGCCGGGGTCCTGACGGCCACGGGGACCCGCCTCGCCGCCTCCCAGGAGCCGGTGCTCGTCGCGATGCGGACCGAGGGGGAGGTGCCCTGGCGCGACCCATGGGATCCCTTCTGGAACCGGGTTCCGGCGGTGGACGTGGCCCTCTCCGCCCAGCAGAGCGTGCCGCCGATGGGGGGCAAGCGCCTCACGATCTCCGCCCGCGCGGTGAACGACGGGGAGAACCTGTACCTCGAGGTGGAGTGGCCCGATCCCACGGCCGATCGTTCGGTCGGCGCGACCGAGGACTTCACCGACGCCGTCGCCGTCCAGTTCCCGGCCTCCGGCGCGACCCGGGTGCCGGCGTTCTGCATGGGCGACCCCACGGCGAGCGTGAACATCTGGCAGTGGCGCGCGGCCTGGCAGGCCGATGTCGCCCGCGGATTCCGCGGCCACGTGGCCGATCTGCATCCCAACGGGTACGTGGACCTGTACCCGTTCGAGGGGGACGAGACGTTCCTCACCGGTCGGGCGGCGGGGAACCCCTTCTCCGTCGAGCGCAGGAGCTCGGCGGTGGACAACCTGGTGGCGACCGGCAACGGCACGCTCACCGCCGACCCGACGCCGCTCGTGCAGGGCTGGGGCGCCTGGCGGGACGGGGTGTGGCGGGTGGTCTTCACCCGTTCCTTCACGGTGGGTCGGGAGGGGAACGTGAGCTTCGCCCCCGACGACTACAAGGACGTCGCGTTCGCGGTGTGGGACGGAGGGGCAGAGGAGCGCGACGGCATGAAGTCCGTCGCGAGCTTCATGGCGCTGGACGTCTCGCCGGAGCTCCTCGCCGGCGGCGCCGGGCGCGCGCTCTGGCCCTTCGCCTTCCTCGGGATCGGCGTGGTCTGGGCGGCCTTCGCCTGGATGGTCCTCGACGGCTTCCGGAGGCGCGAGGCGTGATCGCGGGGGCGCGGGTCCTGGCACGGCCGGAGGCGCCATCGACGGCCCGTCGGGACGCGGACGCGCCCGTCGCCTGGCCCTCGCGCCCGGCCCTCGCGCTCGTGCTCACCGTCCTTCCGGCGGTCGCCCTCACCGAGCTGCTCCTGATCCGGACCTTCTATCGGGTCGGGATCTTCATCCCGAAGGAGGGGCCCTTCGCCCTCGTGTACCGCGTCCTCACCGCGGTGGGGTCGTTCGCGCTGAACCTGTCCTCGGTGCTCGCGCTCGTCGCGCTCGCGCTGCTCGCAGGCCGGGCGTGGCGCGCCGGGCGGCCCGGCCGGCCGGGGG